>DUKK01000091.1 GCA_013329355.1 Candidatus Poseidoniaceae archaeon
GCAACTAAATCAACCTCATCTAGAGCGATTCCTTCTTCAACGAATTCTAAGTCATTCCACGCTACACCACTGTTAGTTCGATGGGGAACTCCCTCACGGATGCCTAATCTAGTCTCCATATCTTCGATGCACATGGGGCCGATTTCTCTAACTGCTTCCCGCTCATCTGTGCTTATCCAATCGTTATCGCCGCCTGGTGCACCATCGAACAGACCATCTAGGTTCTCTCTTACGGTTGCGGAATTACTGCCGTTGACGTAAGCGGTTGCTTCCATCTCTGCAGTTGCCCAATCAGTTCCTATATCGATATTAAACAAAGCAAAATTATAGTCGAATAAGTCTTCAAATGTATATCCTGAACAATCAACATCAGATAGTCCACTACTCCCTTGTCTGCCTTCGGTTTCTGCGGGTTCGGTGATAGGTAATTCTGGACTGGTAACACCGCTGGTAATACTCATCATTATCATCATGATTAGCATGGTAATCGCTGTGGCTGGAACATAGTATTGTCTAGTTGCCATGCCCACCGGTGGGCAATACTTGTCTAATACTCTTTGGATGTTAGCGTGGCATTTGGCTGATTACGGTTGTATCTTAATCATCCGGGATTTAAACCACAGCCACGGTAAAACCGTCCATACGGCTGCGGTAATCCATGATACAATGGCTGGTACACCGCGGTCAACATCTGCAAGATTTGTCTCTAGCAAGTGGTGAAACACACCATTTGGTGACAAGAGGTCCAAGAACCCCTCAATTCTTACCATCTCCGGATTGTTAACCTCACCAACATTTACTCCAGAGGCAAAGGCGACCATCGAGGTTACTAAAGCCCACAAGAAGGTGAATAAAAACCACATTCCGACTCCAAACGCAACAGAAGTTCCCTGATCCTTGGAATATGTGGAGGCAATCAAGCTGAATATCACATACCAAAACAGAACCAGTCCTACTGCAGCAAATGAGGCAAGCGTTTCTGGGATTGCAATGACTTGGTCAAGTCGTAACATAACAATGATGGTGGATATCAGCCATAACACCCAAACTGGGATTAGAATCGCCAACCAATGACCTAGTGCCAGACCCATTGCTTGTTCTTCCCTGGGCATCGGCTGTGATAATTTTACTTCGAGAACTCCGCTAAAACGGTCCCTGCTGATGCCGTCAAACGATAACAAAACGCCACACATAGTTCCAGCGAAGACAATACCTAGACTAGTGTAAAACATAACCTCCATCACGTTTTCTGGCCTCACTCCGCCGGGCAACATAACCTCTGGGTCGGAAAAACCCCAAGCAATGCCAGGTATAAACAAAATTAGGATTGGTAGCATGATAATCATCCTAGTTGATCTCAACTTTTCGGCGATAATTTGTCTAGATATAGCAAAAATCTCAGCGTTTAACATGCTATTCTTCCTCCCCTAAGGTTTTCAACGGTATCATATTTGAGGCCTGAATTTCCATACCTATTTCGTCAATCTTCAGCCCCGTTGCTTGGCAGAGCAATTCGACAATATCAGGGCTTTTTCGTTTCCACTCAGTGATTGAATGACCAGCATGGACGATGTTCTTGATGCTCGACTCATCTGCATGTTGAATTGTGCAACGCCAATTTTCATCGTCAATAGACTGTTCTAGAATAATACCAGAACCAATTAATTCCGTTAATTCAGGAAATTTCCCTCGGCCACTTAATTCAATTCTGTCTTCAAGGCCAAGTTTTTCCTCGATATCTTTGAGAGTGCCATCTGCGACCAATTGTCCACGATGAATGAGCAATAATTTGTCAATCAAATCGACTAAACCACTCACTTGGTGTGATGAAATAATTACGGCAACGCCTTGCTTGCTCAATTGCTTTATCATTCGCTCTACTGACTTAGCGGCAACTGGATCAAGTCCGTTAAACGGTTCATCTAGCAACAGAATCTTTGGTGAACCCATCAACGCAACCGCTAAACTCAATCTTTGTCGCATACCTTGACTAAGTTCGTCTAGTGGAGATGTATACTTAGCAGACAATCCGACTAATTTTAGTAGTTTTTCCGGTGTTACAGGATTTGCCCGCATGTTAGAGAACTGCTGTATAGTCTGGCCCACTGTGGCACTACCCGACCATCTAACCTGTTCCGGCATGTGACCAATGTTTGCTCGTAATTGTCGGTCGATGGGACCATTTGCGGTGTCCAATTCAACACCTTGTAGGTTAATCTTACCTGAATCAATTGGCATAACACCTGCAAGGATGCGCAGCAGGGTTGTTTTCCCAGCACCATTTGGCCCGACTAGTCCGACAATCTGCCCTGCCTCTATGGTGAAATTTAGTCCTAATACTCCCGGCCCGGGCTTGGTTTGCCACGGGTTGGCAAATTTTGGACGAGATATCCTGTGCCGGAACGTGACGTCAAACAACTCCAGCGCCCGGCCTGTCATGTATCGGCCTGAGTGTTCAACTATGACAAATTAACTTCAATAAGAGTATCTTTGGCAAAGGTTATTGCTGAAATACCAATTCAACTACATGAATAACATGCTTGTCTCAATTTTCACATCGTTGATGTTGGTTGGGGTGATTTATGTTATTGTCCAGATTAATAATAAATCTAGTGATGAAGCAAGTATTTCGGTTAGATCCGCATACGGCGACAAAGGATTTGAGGTATTAATTGGCTGCATCTTGCTAATGTGGATTGTGCCCTATGGAGTAATCATCGTCATCCCTTGTGCGCTTCTACTATCCGTGCTTAGCCCTGCAGGCCGAATGTCATGGGGTGTTTACGGCAAGATTCGAGCATACGCAATGTCTTCAATGCTGTTGATTGTGCTAGTTAGCGGTTTTGCCCCAACACCAAGTCCCAAGGCGCCTAATTCTTGGGGAGAGCCGCTGTTCTATGAGAACCCGAACGCACCGCTATACCCCAGTGGGCAACAGTATACATGGTTGAAGTTACCATCTGATGGTGGGCTGGATGTTGAGATTGTTCAATCATTGACCATTAGAACGCCACACCAATTTGGTAAATTATCAGCTGCTTCATCAACATTAGTTATTGCAGATTTGTTTGACATGCAACAATCTAGATTAGACCAAGCAATACAATTATTGGACCAACAAATTGTATTTGACATCGATGAGAACGATATGAAATTAGTCCCCATAAAAGATAAACAGACCCATTCTTACGATTTGGGGGCTGAATCAGTAGAATTAGATATCAGAATATATGAACTCAGAAGTTTGACATTAAGCTCAGACCCAACCGGTTTCAAAGTTGGGGAGGTGTTTTGTGTTGCTGAAGCAAATTGGGGCGGAGAGTTGGATATTTTAGTTGTGGTTCGTCCAGTGGGCCACACTGGATTATTCAATGATCGATATGTGGAAGGCCTCACAGTGCAGTGGATTTTAGCATAGAACAAGCGAAATTGATATTTTAGGTAAACCTAATCTTTTAGTAGGGCAGGTTTTTAGGCGCCCCGAAAAGGTGTATTATATATGAACCAAACAAAATTGAAAGGAATGATATTGATTGTACTTATGGCAGCAGCAGGACTAGCAGGTTGCGTAGGTGACGAAGACGAAGAAACCACAGACAGTGGCAGCACCATGGACGCGTCCGATGGTGGCTACACATATGCATCAAACGTCGATAACCATCGCAGTTTGATGAAAGATCTGTGTGACATAAAGACCGCAGCAAGCGCATTTGACTTTGCAACAGCAAAGGACATTTACCAGAACGGTAAGAATGCGGAGAAGAGCGATGGCTCTTACAGAACTCTTGCTGGGTTCGCTTCTGCTGAGGGCAAAGCCCACGGCTACGATGACTACTACGGTCAAGCGGGCTCAATCGATGCTCACATAACCGCAGCTCTAGACGGAACTGGTGACTTTGCCGGAACCTCTGACACCGTAAGATACCAAGGTGTCGCAAAACTAACTGCAAACATGGGAATGATTGCTTACACAATTCACGAACTAAACACTGCAGTTGCCAAGGCTGACGATGGTAACGTCGATGACGACACTGGCGCACCACACAACTGGGACGAAGGCTGGGCTTTCTTCCACGGTCCTGATGAAGACCTAAGTTGCGCACCAGCAAACACATTCAAGAAGCGTTCCACAGACTTCGGTACTGAAACCAACGGCGTTTCAAACACACTAAACGCAGTCGAGACCGCTATGGTTGACGGACTTGCAGCACTACAAGCACAAGACCAGGCTGGATACACAGCAGCAACCAACACAGTTGTCAAGAACGTAATCATCACCTACACACAAGCTACCATGAAGTACACATACAAGATGGATGATGCAGACAACGGTCCAAAGTATCAAGCAGAAGGCTATGCTTTCTGGAAGGTAATTGAAGCTTACACAGCACAATACACCGACGCTTGCTACAACATGGCAGTTCACAAGGTAATGTACATGGGCGACATTGATGCTGCAACATGTGACGCATTCGTTTGGACCAACGGTTCACAGGATGCTGATGGACCAGCCGACACATGCTACAACACTGTTACCCACATGGTTTCTACCGATGTGACCAACGAAACTGAATGTGACGGCTACTCGTCAATGTATTTCCAAGACAAGTATGGTGCTGAGAAGATCAACGAGATTGTAAATCTACAAGATGCAACACAACTAGGTCAGTCATATGACATAGCGCCTTACTTGCAGATGGTCCTTGCTCATTACGGCATTACTGCTGATGAGTTGGGCACCTACGCCTGAATTACACAGCATAGTTAGTTCTCCGCTAACTTTGGCATTACCGCCGGCGGAGCATACCTGGATAGTCACCCAGATTGAGGTATGTTCCGTTGGCATCTACTGACGTGGTGTGAAAAATGAAACAACATAATTCAATTGCGCTCATCGCATTGTTGCTAATTGCATTAATTCCAACTGGTATGTCTGAAACTGGTGACGACGATTCTGCTACCGGATACTCGATATCTGGGTCCGTATTTGACACAGATGGTAGCATCGCTGGCAGCACATCTATGAAACTCTCCGGCTATGAGTCGATCTGGACAGATTCCTCAGGAGCCTATGAGTATAGCAATATTCCCGAGGGAGAGTATTCGATTAGGGCATACTTCATGGACAACGGACACACTGTCGCCTATCGAAAAATCCTGCTCGATGCTAACTTAGAGCTAGACTGGACGGTAAATCATAACTGGATTACTATCGATACCACTGACCAACAAGCAGAGTTCAGTGTCGTTAGCGAGGCCACTTCAGAAACCGTGCAATATTCTCAACTAATTAGCTTGGGACCTTACCAAGTAGATCAATACTATTCTGTCAATGCTGCATTTGGTGACGGCCAAGAGCGAGATGTCATAATGAAACTACGAACTGGTTCATCAACTGAACCATTCATTAACCACCTCTCTTTGAACCCAAATGAGAACTGTCGTTTTGGTATTTTGAGCGATATTTATGATAATCCAATCCCTAACGCAGTAGTAACTATTGGTTCACAGTCGGTCTATTCCGATAATGATGGTTTCTATCTCTTCTGTGGTCTAACCATTGGAAGTCAATACAACATAAGCGCAACCAGCGGACCAGTGGAACTGTTCAGTCTATCGATGGTTGAAATCGATTCAGGAATCGGCTGGTTTAACATGACATCTCAGGTAATACCAGAGAAGCCAGCTGCACCAGAATTTTTATTGCAAAGTTTTGACATGTCGGTCGCTGAATCACCTCGCATTATAGACTGGAGCGGTGGAGACTACACCGACCACTTCGATTTGTTTATTGATGGCGAACTTGCTTATCGTGGTTTAAACGAGTATTATGAATTTGCTCCAAGTAAACCGGGCACCTATGTGTTTTCATTGGTTGCAATTAATCCAAACGGGACTACTGATGCAACCAAGAGCTTAACAGTCGTTGTCCTAGATGACGCAGGTGCGGGTTTCTGGAATGTGGGGATGAGTTGGTCATATGATGTTGACTACTACCCTGTTAGCAGTGATGGAACCCATAACGTAACCATGACGGTTGCTGGGACGGAATCAATGGTCGATGCTTTCGGTAATCCACAGGATTGTTATCTCATGAAAGTTGTCGATGAATATGACAGCCCAGACAGGGTGAGATACCACTGGATTGATACCGATAATTTGCTCAAAGTCAGGACATACTCCGAAACCTCACAATACTTTGTCGACGGAACTATGGGATGGAGTTACACGACTGATGGCAATCAAGCGACTAATCTATTCTCTGGAACCGCTGCATTCGCACACTTCAATCGAACTAACATAATCGGGGTCCCGGGACACCCAAACGGCTATGATGATACAACAAATACGGTAACGATTGTCGAGGGAGTCATAATTGAAACTCCTAGTGGCACTTACTCAACTACCTACTATAAGATAACAGATAAAAATGATAACGTAGACTCTTGGGAACTGTGGTATAATGACACGGTAAGGAACTGGGTCAAGATTGTTGACAGGCTTCCTGGCTCGCATTCAGAGTCAGTTACTTACCACTTAAACGGCTTCTCTGGAATGCCCTCACAGCCACAGTTTGTTACCGAAACCTCAACGATAAACACCAAGGATTACACTGTTGAATGGGGTCCTTTTGCCAGCGCAACCTCATACGACCTGTTGCGCAACGGCGAGATAGTATATACTGGAGAGTCAACCAGTTTCGCAGTTGAAAATCAGGATGACGGTGTGTATGAATATCAAATCACCGCCCGGTTATTTTCTGGGTCGCAAGTCTCCAGTGAGGTAATTTCTATCGAGGTCGATTTCAAGATTCCAACCCCCGAATTAAATCTACCATATGCACAAGATCTTGCTGAAGACACTGGACTATACATTGAATGGACGCAAACTATTGATGCGGACTGGTATGCATTGCAACACACATCACCTGATGGCTTGGTAACAGAAATTTACAATGGCACTGATAATTTCTTTACTTTTGATGAGTTAGAGGAGGGACAGAATAGGTTTCGAGCAAACTTAGGGTTTGATGGTGGGAAATATTCAGAGTTATCAAATTCATCGTATGTCAATTTAATCACACCACCAACTGATGAATCGAAAGATGTGAGTTTTGTTTCGCTGTTTGCCCTAGTTACCGTTATCGGACTGGCAGCAATTGTGCTAAACCAGCGTGGTGAGAATGATGAATGAAAGCAAGAAACTCATTGCTATGCAACTGATAATGTTGATGTTACTAGGTTTCATTGGTTACAAGATGGTAATTGATAATGATTCACAACTCCTCGAGTCTGGAGCAATTGAAGTGCAAGATACTAATGGCGTTACCCACTACTTTGATGAGACACCTGATAGTGTTGTCATAACAAATACCTATGTTGCAACAGTCATGAGGATGCTTGAGGTTGATTTTTCAGTAATCAGTGGCATATCCGGTGATTTCATCGACTCAGACTTGTGGCCAGAGTTACAGGATACCGATGTTGTCCAATATTCAGCGCATTCTGAAATAGATTTCGAGGCACTGTTTGACGTTCGTCCCGATGTTTACTTCGTTTTCGCCACCAACGGTATGGTTGATACAGACATGATTAGAGATAAGTTAGAACCAGTTGGTATAAATGTGGTAGCACTAGATTTCTACAAATATGACTCTCTGCGGGATGAAATGTCTGTGATTGCTAAATTATTCGGAAAAGAGCAAAAACTTGACGAGATTTTTACCGAATTTGATGAGTTGGAGGAACTAGTTAATTCTCGAATCAGAAACGTATCCGATGGCGACAAACCGAGCGTCGTGATGGAGCACCACGCTTCACTGACTAGAGATCCGGTAGTTCTGACTGCTAGCTCACAATGGAATGATTTGATTTCAATGGCAGGCGGAGTAAACGTATTTGCCGATCTCATCGGCCATACCACGCACGTCGACCTCGAGGCAATAATTGATAGTAATCCTGATTATTTGATGTTTGATGGAATTACTTTTGAGATTGGTTATGACGATTATGACCCAAATAATCAGTGCGACTCACACTTTGGTTTTATTGCAGATCGTGCCGGTTTTGACGAACTTACAGCAATCAAGCAGCATCAAATGTTTGTCATGGCGGGAGAATTTGCCGGTCCTATGATGATTCATGGATTACCAACCTTAGCAAAATCCCTCCATCCAAATCTGTTTGAAGATGTTGACACTGAACGAATTCTTGATGACTATTTCACCCGATATCATAGAACTGATAGAATTGGCAAATTTGTCTGTGTAGCTTAGGTGAGGTTAGTTGTGGAGAATAGACGAGGTCTTTGACTCTACAACCGAGGAAACCGGTGGCTTGGCCGACCGCATAGAGCAGCGGGCTAAACGCCAAAAATTCTACATTTTCTTGATGCTCGTATCAACTGCATTAGTGGCTATTTTTTCGATGGGACTTGGTTCGTCCAAATCACTGAGTTTTTACAAAATTATCATGATTATACTCGGCTTAGAAACCCCTACAGACATTCAGGAAAGCATCTTAATCAACATCCGGTTACCAAGAGTATTGATGGCTATTTTTGCTGGTGCAGCCTTGGCCACAGCGGGGACTTTAATGCAGGGCAGTTTAGGTAATCCACTGGTCTCCCCGCTAACCTTAGGAGTTGCGTCAGGAGCATCGCTGGGTGCAGCATGAGCCATCATACTAGGATTTTCGGTAATCGATTTACCGGTCTTAGACAATGAGATTTATACTGCTTTGATGGAATTTATCCCAAACACTTTAATCGTGGTAAACACATTTATTTTTTCACTCATCGTTGTATTCATAGTGATAAAACTCGGGGAATTAAGAGGAGTTTCTGCTGAGTCATATATCTTAGTCGGCATCGCCATTACCTTCATTAATGGCGCAATAGTTGAATCACTGGTCTACTTTGCCACCCCACAGCAGTTAGCACAATTGACTCATTGGTCATTCGGTAGTGTCAGACGACCCGATTTAACCACAGTATTGTTTGTTGGATTTATTCTTACACTGCTCTATCCTCGGTTGATAAAATACTCCTGGGACTTGAACACTCTTGCTATTGGTGGGGATGATTTTGCTATATCAACGGGCGTCGATCCGGGATTATTACGCAGAAAAATTCTGGTAATTTCAGCATTCGCAACATCAATAATTATTGCTTTTACTGGTTTGATTGGCTTTGTTGGTCTTGCCGCACCACATATTGCAAGATTGATCGTGGGCAATGATTATCGCCGATTGGTTCCGTCATCAGCATTAATTGGCGCGCTGCTTGTCTTGATTGCCGATACCATCGGCGGCACACTATTTTCCCCAGTTGTGTTGCCTGTTGGAATCATGTTGTCGATAATAGGTGGTCCATTCTTCCTGTATTTGCTATTGAGTAAAAGGAGTGGTGCCCATGGCTAAGCAATCTACTAAGGATAATTTAAAGTCGCTAGTCGAAGTAACTGGACTGAGGTTTTCCTATGGCGACAAGGAAATTTTAAGTGACATTTCATTCACTGTCAAGCCCAATTGTCTGGTTGCAGTATTAGGGGTCAATGGTACTGGGAAATCTACTCTGATAAAATGCCTTAACAAGATTAATCAAATAAACGATGGAGATGTTCGTATTTTGGGTCAATCAATTGAAGACTTAAGCATTAACGAACTGGCCAAAAAAGTGGCATATGTTCCGCAAAATGTCTCTACCAGTTTCCCAATAGACGTCTACGATGTAATTCTTCTAGGCAGGCGGCCATACCTAACCTGGAGTGTCGGTGAGGATGACCGCAAAATCGTCGCCAGAATTATTGAAACGCTAAATCTAGAGGAATTTGCATTTCGTAAATTCCACACCTTGTCCGGTGGTGAGCAACAAAAAGTGATGATTGCTAAAGCGATTGCACAACAACCACAAATATACTTATTCGATGAACCGACGAGTAGTTTGGATCTATTTAGTCAGTATGATATTTTAACCCAAATCAAGGATTTAGTGAGCGACAAGGCCAATTCTTGTAGTGCAATTGTCGCCATGCATGACATAAATTTAGCAAGCAAATTTGCTGATATGATTTTAGTAATTCACGACTCAAAAATATATTGCTATGACGAACCATGCATTGCATTAAACATGACCACTGTCTCAGAGGTATATAGCGTGGAGGCCGAGGTACTGAAGATGGATGAATCAGGTTCACCAATCATCAATGTGTTACGGCCAAAAAAAGAGGAATGAATATGACAAAAAAGATTTTGATATTATACGGAACAGAGACTGGTAACTCGGAATTGTTAGCTATGGATGCAGAAAAGATGGCCGCTGATAGTGGCCTAGATGCAACCATCAACGGCATGGATGAGGTCACTGTTGCAGACATGCAAGAACATGATAACCTGATTATCGTTTGTAGCACATGGGGTGACGGTGAACAGCCTGACAATGCTATTGATTTATACGAGGCTGCAACAGAAGCCGGAGATGATGATTTTAGCAACCTCAACTTTGCGGTGTTAGCCTTAGGTGACACTGCCTTTGACTTATTCTGTGAGGCCGGAATACAGTGGGATGATGTGCTAGAACAGAAAGGCGGCAATAGAATTAATGACAGAATTGATTGTGATACCGACTACGATGACGAGGCTGAAGAATGGTTGGAAGAGACCATTAGCCTCTTTGTCGAAAATGGGGCATGATCGGATGTCAAATGACGAAGTACTTGCTGCAGAAATAAATTCGAGGAAAAATGAAGATCCAGCTAAAAATGTCCTTCAGTGGATGATTGATGTCGGACACGGAGTGCTTTCAACGCTCTCTGTCAAAAATGAAATCAACGCATTCCCCCTATGTTCAGTAGTCCCGTTTGCTATCAACCATGATGGCAAGCCGTACATATTGATTGCAAGTATTGCTGCGCATACTAAGAATCTCATCAAGGATCAAAGATCCTCGTTATTTATCTCACACCCCAATCCTGAAGGTGACCCTCAGTCATATTGGCGTGCATGCTTAATTGGTAAATTCAAAGAAGTAACAGTTGGTGATGATGATTCTGCTCATTCAGATGCTGTAGTT
>DUKK01000228.1:0-14677 GCA_013329355.1 Candidatus Poseidoniaceae archaeon
CGGTTACTTCCTCACCGCGCGCATTGGTGCCACCGTTCATGCCTTCGTGGTACTCGAATATGTCTGGATTTTCCTCAGCCAGGCGCATCATTCGGGTTTTCATTGTCTCGTAGGTGTGATACTGTTTGAACTGTAAAATATCATCGCTCGCTGGAGCCCACGGAAAAATATCATTGATGTAATCATCAGACCAAATATCTTCAGGAGCAAGTCCCGCTGGTTCATCTTGTGCGATGGTTGAAGCAACCATCGGTGTCATCAACGAAAGTAGCAGTGGCAGACATATCAAGAAGCCAAATGACGGTCTTGTTTTAAGAGCAACAATGGGAGTTTTGCGATTCGCGTGCATCCTATCATGACAGCGAAGTCGTTTGAGTTCTTGAAGCCGTCGAGTATTGGTATAATTTCTACTTTAACAAATCTAGGATAATTTCGGGTGGTCGACCGATAACTGCACGCCCATCTTTAATTAAAACTGGCCGCTCCAAGGCCTTGGGATTGTCCACTAGCAATTGACGAATATCTGCTGGTTTACCGAGGTCAAACCTAGCCGATTGAGTAATCTCTTGCGTCCTGATAATACCTGTTAAGGAAATGAGCAAGTCCATGTCTTCCTCAGCAATCCCTTTGTCTAAATATCGATATTCCTCAAATTCGAGTTTGCGTTCTTTGAGCAAAGCTAACGCCTGTCGAGACTTTGAACATCTCGGGTTGTGGTATAGTCGCATATTATTCCCTCTAATTGGACAGTTAATGAATGAAACCACAATTGCGGGTTGTCTTAGAATATGTCTAAATCACAGACTAGGTGCAGATGTCATGGTCGAGGATGGTTTGGCAAGTAAGGCGGCAGAGTCGGTCGGTATCAATGAGATGACGATATTAGCAATCCTTGGTATCATCTCAGCAGGATTAGTTGTCAGGTTCCTCACCATGGCACTTGCCCCATCTCTACTTACCAAAATCATCCGGTCAAAAAATCTGCAAACTAAAACCGTGAAACAATCAGACAAGGCTTTGGGCAGCGCCATTGGTGCCGGGGTTTCCTATCTGCTGACTTTACAACTGGTCGATGCAGTGGAAAGTGGTTCGACCACCTATGCCATGCCAGACATAATGGTATCAATCTTGCCGAATGTGTTTCAATTTATCATTGCCTTGGCCGTTGTAGTTTGGGCATTCCGCTTAGTTGACGTTGTTCAGGACGTGGTTATGATGCTAGATTCAGACGGGGTCAGCGATGGTACTGAAAAGACCCTAGTTAGCGCACTGGAGAGCGTTCTACGATTCTTTATCGTCTTTATTGGTGCAATTTTCATTGCTGATGCTGTTGGACTTGATCTAACCTCACTAATTGCCGGTTTGGGTATCTCAGGTCTTGCATTAGCACTTGCTGCTAAGGATACTATTTCCAATTTCTTTGGCGCACTTACTGTGCTGCTAGACCGCCCATTCAAGGTTGGAGACTGGGTGGCCGTAGGTAGTTCTGAAGGTGAGGTTATTGAAATCAACCTCAGAACCACATTAATTAGAACCGGATTAGACACTGTGATTACCATACCTAACGCCAATCTTGTTAGCACGCCAGTTGAAAACTATGGTAAGCGAAGATGGCGAAGATGGCAAACTATGTTGCACTTTGATATTAATTCAGACCCAAAGAGTGTAGAGTCGTTCCGAGATGATGTCCTATCCTCAATTCAGGATAATGGGGCAACCATGAATGAAGACTCTTCATGGTGTCGCGTTAACGACATTTCAACAACCTCGATTGATGTCTCGTTGAACCTCTACTGGGATGTTCAAGGTGGAGCGGATGAACGGCAAGAAAAAGAGAAGTTCTTGTTGGAAATAATGCAGTTGGCAAGAAATCACAATCTAAGCTTCTACGATAACCGAATTAGGAAGCAGGGGAATTAGTACGGTTTGGGGTCCTTAGACCAATAAATCATATTGCAAGTTAATGAGCCAATTAAGCAAAACATTGCCGCTACTCCAGCGATTGTCGGCGATACAGTTTCCATTCGCCAAGCGAAAAAAGCAATCACTGCACCGATTACTCCACCCCAAAGCCCTGACTTCCATAAGCGAAGCACGCCTAGGTGTGCCTGTATTCTCGATACGTCGTTTAGCCAATTTTCAGCACGTTCACCCAAGTCCTCATCGCCAAATATTCGTGCTTCAGCAAACGCTATCAAAACCGCATGATAACGCCAAATCCACGGCCCGCCCATCAGGGTTGAAAGTGCTTTTTTGCGCCCATATGAATTAGGTGCAGTGTCAAGATAAGCCTGTAATAGTGATTTGCGCGCGTCTGTAGTCATTCCTCTGGCGAACGAGATTTGTTGCTCGATTAGCATGAGAGTAGCCAAGCCGGGAAGACGATCTGGTTCACACATCAAATGCTCGACCAGTGAACGAATATCAGCAATGAAACTAAACTCGTCACCATCGACCGATAAAGTTCCAAGATCGATATTCAGCCTCGGCAGACCGACAGTGTATTCAGAGTGCGGTGCACGCCAAAGTGTCGTAACTTTTAATTCAGCCTCGATATCTTTTAATCGATCGTTCCAGCGACGTTCGGTATTGGGCGTTGAGAACTCGTTTAACGCTGAATGAATGCTGCCGAGCTTATTAGCAACCCGCTCCGCTTGGTAGGATTCAACACCCGAGACAATTTCTGAGCAGTCATAAACTGCAATTCGATCCTGGTTATCAACATAATATACCATGCTAGGTAACTCAATCGCCAAATCTTCCAATGCTTGCCGCCAAGGTTGATACTGCACAAATCTAGACAAATCGTTACCAACGGCAAATGGACTTATTCTAGCAATCTGATGGTCATTCAATTTCAACAATATTCCCTTTCTATCGTGCTTGATAACCTCAGCAGTGGCCACCTCTGGCCAGTCGCCCCATATGTCTCCACTCTCTGGCTGATGCTGCCACCATTCACTGGACAAACAGGCAGCAAAGTCCCAGCACTGAATTGAACCAAATACGGTTTGAACCACACCCGAATTTGTATCTGCGGAATCGTCAGTGATGACTCCACTAGGCCACCACGGGGCGTCGTCCATGACTGACGCTGTAGTTCGCCACACAAAAGACCGATGTTTCGGTGATGAAGTAAAACGGGGTTACCATAAAATGGGAGCCATATATGCAACTACTGTGTCACAACGAATTGTCATGCCAAATGTCATCCAAACGGCTGACAAAAAGCGCACTAAGTGGGGCTTGTTCACTACATTGTTTGTAACGTCGCTGCTCTTTATGATGGTTGGGACAAGTATTGAGCCTGACCAAGATTTACTTGCTGAATGTGGAGAATTTGACGATGTTTATTATGACGATAGCGAGGAATGCCAGGAAGCTAGAGACCAAGAAGCAAGCAGTGGGTTCGTCGCCGGGTTTGGTGGCTTATTCTGCTGCGGCGCAATAATCGTCGGGATAATGTCTCTGTCTGCTGGTGGTGCATCAACCAGAGCAGTAATAGTCAACCAAGGATATGTGCCCACGCAAACCTCAGTTCAGCCAAATCAACAAGTAATTCAGACCAGCGCTGGACTGAACCAAAGGACGACTGGGCAGATGCCGCTGAACGCTACTCGGACTGGGCAAAGTAATCAGCAAGTGAAATCTGTAGCCGCTCCAGCTGCCAAACCCTCCAGCGCACCATCAATGGATGAGATTGACAAACTCGCTCAGGAAGCTAAGAATCTAGAACTCGCAAGAGATTTCCCCAAGGCAGCAGAAATGTATCAAAAAGCTGGTCTGTTTGCGGAAGCTGGAAGAATTAGACAAACCTATCTCGAAAATGAAAAACCAATGGTGCAAATTGGTCAAATTGGTGACTCTGTGGTAAAAGACTCTGTTATCATGGGCGATAAACAGTCTAACCTCTGCCCAAATTGCGGTGATGCAATACAACCTGAATGGAAATTCTGTCCGTCGTGCAATATTCCGCTGTGAGGGATTGAATGGATTTTGCAGGTTACTCGTTAGCATTAATTGTCGGATTTGTCGCAGCAAGATACGTAACTGAAACCATCAAAATTCACTTAAAATTCAAAGGGTTGTGGATTCATCATTGGATTCTTGCTGCTGTGGCGATGATTGCCTTATATTACTTAGAGGTAGACAAACCGTATTTGTGGGGTGCTTTAACCGGTGTCGCATTGGAAGGCTTGCCAAGAAAAAACTGGTCAATCAGACAACGTAGGTAGGAAACTGAACCGTTTAATTCTAATCACACAACATTAGGAGTCAAATTACAATAAAATAAAACTGGCCACAGGGGTTCTATTTATGCATCGAAGAGTAAAGGTTCCTTCGAGGATAAACATCATTGGGGAGCATACAGATTATGCCGGTGGACTTGCGTTACCTTTTGCGATTGCTCCTTTTTTGGAGTTGGAAATCATACCCTGCGATAACGACTTTATTGGCGATGAAACCGTTGTCCAACTTTGGCGGGCTGTCGGTGGCTATCCTGCAAAGTTGGTGGTCAACAGCAGTATACCGATTGGTAAAGGAATGTCATCTTCAGCAGCATTATGTATCGCAATTGTTATTGGCGTAAAGCCTGATTTAAACAGGCTACAGATTTGCCTGAAAGCTCAAAGGCTGGAACACGAAGTATTGGGAACTAAATGTGGTTTACTCGACCAAATGGCGATGGTTTTTGCGCGCAAAAACTACGCTTGTTTGATTAATTTTGATGAGTTATCCGTAGAGCATATTGCGATACCAAAATCTTGGCGATTCAAATTAGTCGATTCTAAAATCCATCGAAAACTCGCTGACATTGGCTACCAAGCGAATGCAGAATACCTTCTCGAACACCTAACTAAAGAAAATCAACGGGTAACCGAGGCGTTAAATTCTGATGCTAAAGAATTAGGGCTTTTACTCAATCAATCACATCAATCACTGGTAAATTTAGGCGTCAGCCTACCTGAGATCGACAGATTGGTGAATAATTTGCAATCAACACCCGGAGTGCTCGGGGCGCGTATGATGGGTGGCGGTTATGGTGGGATGATTCTTGTAATCGTCGAAAGCGACGAAATACTACCAGATTCACGAACGGTTTCAAGCACTGGGTCGTTCAGTTTTGAAGAATTCTCTTAATTTTGACAGCCTATCAGGGGTCCCCATGTCCCAAAACTTGGTGTTGTCAATATGAGCGCCAATCTTACCTGACAATTTAGGGTATACTGTATCTTCCCAACTCCATTTTCCGTCCCGACCAAACAGTAAAACAATGCGTTTGCTCACTACGCTTGTGCCTGCTTCATAACCGTTAAAATCCGGGTTCATTGAGTGTTTGTTGTACTTCACCACTCGGTTGTTGGCGTGAAGTAAATTCATACTTTCGTGGCCCTCTGTGACCGTCATAGTCATCAGATTACCCTCTTCTCTATGCTTGTTCACCAACTCACCATAATTAATTGGATGGAAATCATCGCCCCACAATAGCAGAAACTCTGGTTCAAGAAAATCTACTGCATTCCATAATGCGCCACCAGTGCCTAGCGGCACCGGCTCTCTAACAAAGGTCAGAGATACTGAATCGTGAGAATACTGTTCAAATTTATCACCTAAGTGACCCGTCAATATCAGCGCTCGGTTGCACCCTTGCAAACTAATCCAGTCAAGTATGTGGCTTATCATCGGTCTATCGTCCACCTCCACTAGGGACTTTGGAATATGCTGAGTGATTGCTCCTAACCTTGTCCCTAGCCCGCCAGCAAGTATCACTACCTGCGGCATGCCAATCGGGGTACTGGAGCCGGAGTCCATGTAAGGGTTTATAGGACATGAGACCTATTAACTAAACCCAATAGTGTTTTTACTAATGAGTTCTGTTGGGTTGTTTCATAACCCGCCCGTTGATACGTTGGGAAAGACATAACCTCAAACGGGTGAAGGATTTGTTTGGGACCATGTCGGAACACATTGCCTACCCGTCAAACATCAATATCGTCAATACTTCTTTCCTCATCGGAATGCCGATTATAGCCTTGACGTCACTGGTTTACTATTCAATGAATTACGGTATTGGTTGGTTTGAACCAGTCATCTTTACTGCGTTTTATTTGGCTTCAGGATTATCAATCACTGCTGGCTATCACCGCTTGTTTAGTCACCGGACTCACAAAGCAGCGTGGCCACTAAAATTATTCTATGCACTATTTGGTGCTGCGGCCTTTCAAAATTCAGCCATAAAATGGTGCAGTGATCACCGTCGACACCATCTAGAGACCGACAAAGAAGATGACCCATATTCCGTTACCCGTGGCTTCTTTTGGGCGCACGTCGGCTGGGTAATGGTTGACGAAGGTGACGATGAAGTTGAGAAGGTTGATGACCTAAAAGCAGATAAAATCTTGGCCTGGCAAGACCGCAACATATTCCTGATTGGATTTCTGACTGGTATTTTGCTGCCTGCAATGGTTGGTTACGCATGGGTAGGTGGAATTCATGGCTTCTTGGGAGGACTTGTCTACGGTGGGTTCGTACGTGTGGTTGTTGTCCATCACGCTACCTTCCTAATTAATTCTGCAGCACACACATGGGGCACTCAGCCGTATTCGACACAAAATACCTCTAGAGACTCGCCACTGTTGTCATTCCTGACATTTGGTGAAGGGTATCACAATTTTCATCATACCTTCCAAGCGGATTATCGCAATGGTCACAAATGGTATCACTGGGACCCATCGAAATGGCTGATTAAATCTGCCTCATGGGTCGGCTTAACCAGAGATTTGCACAAAATGCCAACCAGAGTAATCGAGTCCAGAAAAATGAAGCGCACCTTCCAAGAGGAAACCGAAGGCAATGAAATTGAGATCCGATTCCAAGAAAAATTCAAACAATGCATGGCTCAACTGCGTAGTGGATCTAGTGAATTAATCCAGCGACGAAAGGAATACAAGATTGCTAAACAATCCAAGAAGTCTGAAACTAAGACCAATTGGAAGGCTATCAAAGAAGATCACAAAAATCGCATCCGACAGTGCAAGGCCAACATAGCTGAGGCACGCAATGATTTTCGATTACTAGTAGAGTCTATGAAAATGGACCGCAGTGGTAGCGCAACTCTTGCTTAGTCTTCGTCTTCAAATCGCTCGATTGTAGCACATTGGTTTACTGTTTGACAATCACTAGTCAGTTCGGTCTCAGGAGTTGCCATAACCGGAGACAAATCCCCGAATTCAAGCAACAAGCTAGGACCTTGTGCGAGATAGTAGACCGACCCTCTACCATCCCTAGAGTCTTGGGCTGACGAGTTGTTACTCGCTGCGCAGTCACCAGTGCAACCGTCAGCAAATGCGACATATACGCGCCCTTCACGGTCAATATGCAAATCATTGAAATCTAAGAGATTGCGATTCGAGCCACCAATGTCGCGGCAGTCTCCTGAGTTCAAACAAATCGAGCCAACTTGCACTGGATCGTCAGTCACTCTGTAGGTATGGAATGTCGGTTCTGGGTCAAGAGCGTTTAGACTGTAAGTGATATACAAATGATAGGTAGCATTGTTGGGAGCATAATGAGCATTACCATCCCAAGGATTGCCATCGATATTTGATTCATTTAGCATCTCAGCATTTTCACTGCCTAGATAGGTAACAGCAATCCTACCCGGGTCACCAGCATCGGTTTGTGGGAACACCGACGATATAACCTCAACAGGCGATATGCGAATGCTTTCCTGCTCCCAGGTTTCGCCTGAATCTGTTGAGCGAGATAGGTATACGCCCTCATCGCCCCCAGTCCAGACGTGATATGCATTCGATGCGGTGTCAGTAGATATCTCAGAATTCTTGCGCGGGTAGGGAGTGCCAACATCTTCTCCCATTGTTCTAGTAAACCAAGTAAACCCGTTATCTTTGGAGACAATAACCGATGGTGTTTCTACACGCGGTGTCACATAGACCGTGCCATCCGGAGCGGTTGATATGGCACCATGCAGACCGCCGTTAGTAGTTGCAAGTCCAACAATTTGGCCACCGGCTTCAAAGGTTGCACCACCATCAAATGAAGTGTAACAAAAGATTCCAACAATTTTATTGTAACAATAGTAGACTGCGGTTTCATAAATCGCGTTGCTAGTGATTTGACCAAGAGCCCCGTAACCAGCACTAGTCCATGGTCCGCTGGCTAGTTTGATATGATCGTTGATTGGCGTTGTCCCTGAATCGTGGGGGTTGCCAGACCACGTTTCTCCATCGTCGTCACTCCAGCAAATCCAGGATGTTTCAAGACCTTGCATTTGCACATTGAATACACGATTAGTAACTGGGTCAACCCAACCATACGGGTCGCTGGTGGTGAATGAGCACGCAGGCCCTTGGACTTCTTCCCACGTTGCTCCGTAGTCACAAGAACGCATTACTTTCTCCATGGCGATAAAGAAAATACATCCAGTAGCTGTCATACCAATGCTTGGCTCTTTTCCAGTCTCACCGACATCACTGAATTGAAATGTCATGTCTAGTAATGGTATATTCACAGATGCCCCGGTCCTATCGGTAACGAATGTGCGAGGTTGTTCTACCTCCTCTACCAATACCTCTTCGATTACGGTTTCATTACCGAAACATCCTGATAGTGACATTGTCACCATCAAGGTCACCAGAAGTAGCGCCTTAGTCCTCACGTAGTAATCCTAGGCGCCCATCTTCAATAGTATTACGATTGGATACATCGCATGCACATACCCTTAGGCAGGTGCGGCGTATCTATATCAATCAGAAAAACAATCCATTGATTCCAAACACTGCGCCAACAATAAGGCCGAATAATGGAAGGGCCTTCGACATCATGTGTGGATCTTGGGCTGGCTCTCCCAAGACGGTCATACCATCCTCCATACCTTCGTCACGTAGTCTAAAGTATGCAAGAGTCGTTAGCAGCATGACAACGGGCCCAACAATTAGATCCATCTTTTGGAGGTCACTATCAGTTCTTGCATCACCAATAACCAGGCCAACATAAGTTGAGGCAACGATGGCAATAAAGCAGAACATCGATGGGTGAATAACCGCCCACTTACCCTTAGCACCCTCAGTTAAGGTTAGGCCCGCAAACAGTGTATAGACTAGTATCAGGCTACCAGTAACAGCAACTGTGGCATCAGATGGTGTCCCCATACCATCTCCATCACCTGGAACTATTGCATCAAAATTATCACTGATTACACTATCTGGTGTCAGAATCATTCGCATGGCGTAGAACAGTCCAGTTAAAACCAATATGCTAAGCGAAACTAATGCAAGTTTGTCCTTGACGTTGATACCGGGCTTGAAGTCGCTCAGACCTTCGTTAACTCCCTCATCGCGCAGTAGTAAATATGCTGCAGTGTAGAGTATAGTAGTAAACAGTGTTGCATACTTAGGCGTCTCACTTGCATCGGTAAAGTCACCGTGAATCCAAATTGATGCAGTTAGTGCACTGAATCCAATAATTACTGGAATCATCATTCGCCACATCCCTTTAGCACCCTCATTTAGTAACAGTATTACGGCAAGGAACATACCCAGCATCAAGGTGCCATTAAAAGCCGTCTCAGGAGCACCTCTACCCCAAGCCTGAGTTCCTTCTGCAGCATCGTTAGATAATACGGTAAAGCACCCATCGCCGCCGATTACATAACAATCAGCAAATAGCATGAAATTCAGAGAGTAAATCAGGCTTACTAAGGCACATATACCTAGACAAACCTTCGCGGGCATTGAGTTTATTTGCTTAAACATCAGATTTAGGGATGTGCAAGCGTATATAATTGATGCCTATTATCAGAGGCATTAGGTAACGATTTGACGACGGTTGGCAGGATTTGGAAGATTGGATAGGAATTATATCAAGCATCAGATACCATGCTACAGTGAAGATTAACCGAGATAGTAAAGTTGTGGTGTTGACAGGTGCAGGTATCAGCGCTGAATCCGGCATCAAAACCTTTCGCGATGCCGATGGATTGTGGGAAAACCACGCAATCGAAGAGGTTGCTACACCATATGCTTGGCAAGCAAATCCCCAACTAGTGTGGCAGTTCTATCAAGCGCGACGCAGACAATTACTGGAGGTTGAGCCAAATATGGCTCACCAAGCACTAGTTAAGTTGGAGGAGTTCTTAGGCGATAACTTTCTACTGATAACTCAGAATGTCGATGATTTGCACGGTAGGGCTGGATCGAAAAATCTCATCCACATGCATGGTGAGTTGAGAGTTCTACGCTGTGAATCATGCAATGAGGTGTTTGATTATATGGAGCCAGAACATCTTGGTGCAGATTATGTTGCATGCGAGAATTGCGCAAGCGAGCGATTGCGGCCACACATCGTATGGTTTCATGAAATGCCGCTAAAGATGCCGGAAATTTATGCAGCAGTTGAAGACTGTGATATATTCATTACAATCGGGACGAGTGGGCATGTTTATCCGGCGGCTGGATTAATTGATATTGCTAAACAGAGTGGTGCGTTGTGCATCGGAGTAAATTTGGACCATCCATTGAACCTAGCACAGCATGATGATTTCTTACTAGGTAGAGCAGGCGAAATACTACCAAAACTAGTCGCAGAAATGATTGACTGAAACTGCCGCCCGTGAGAACGAGCGATTAATATTGAAACATCAGACGGTAAGTTCATGGCGCGCAACATCTGCTTTGTGTTGGTGACATTACTAATCTGCTCCAGTTTGTCTGGATGTCTCTTTAGTGATGATGATGCCAGTGACATCGTGTTAATTATCAGTCATGATAACGCTATTGGAACCATCGTTGAGACATATTCTGAAGGGGAATTTGTCAGTCTAACTCCAGTAACTGTGAATATTGATTTCTCAGAGACGACCTCAACAAATCCGCTGCAAACATTCGGCATCGAGAGCGACTACGACCGTGAGCCGATTACTGTCGATGCAATTACGGAATCGACCATATCGGTGACTTTCAATAGCCACGGAATCTATCAACTAAGCGCCTATGCAGAAGACTCGCTGGGCAATAAAATCAACCAATCCATTACCGTCAGAGTAGACCTACGTATCGATTGGACAGAGACAGATACTAATGCGCCACGATCTTTGCCGTTCAATCCAGAACCTGACAACCAGGGTCAACATCCCAAAATGATAGAGATTATCTCTAACGTCGAGAATCCCTCACTAGTCAATAATATCGGAGATAGTGGACAGTCAGTTCAATTAACCTGGCAATTAGTTGACGAACTAGATGATATTTGCCAAACTAGGAATGGTCAAATCAATGATGGCGATGTCATGATGTGGCAAACTCTGTATTTCAATACCTACATGTTGCACGAGTTAAGAATCGAAATGGATGAAGGTCAAGATTCGGTCAATGTGAACCAGTCCGTCGCAATCTTATACGATAACTAACATAAAGTCTTCAACTTGTGTTCTGATTGGCCGTCGTTAGCAATCTGACCAAACTCTTGGAAATGACCACGATTACGAACAACACTGCAGATACTAAAGCAATCATCGACCCAGTGCCAGTTCCTAACTCTGCAGAATAATACAAACCGAGCAAAATAGTCAGTATTCCATATATCTGCGACAAAACCACTCCTGAGAAGAAACTACGACTGGTAATCTGAGCAATTGCAGCCGGAGTCACCAGTAGAGCCGTGACCAGTAAGGGCCCAACAATTTGCACCATACTTACTACTACCAGGCCGACCAGAATCGACCAACATAGGCTGATAACCTCGACTGGAATTCCTTGAATTCGAGCCGCAACTGGATCGATACAAATAGCTAACAAGCTGCGATACAATAGCAAAAGTCCGAGGTAGCAAATAACTGATATGAAGACTATCCTTTGATATAATTCATCAGACATGGTAATCAAGTCAGCCCATAGGTATGTGTCAATTGTTACGAGTGAAGTACCACCATATAACTTGAATAAAACAAGACCAAGTCCAAGCATTCCTGTTGATATTATGGCAATTGCTGTATCTCCCGTCAGCCACCCGTATCTTTGGGCTAAATCGATGAGTACTGCGGCGATGACACACACCACATATGCACCGTCTAACGGATCAATTATACCAATTACAATGAAAATACCGATTGCTCCATAAGAGACGTGAGCTAATCCATCACCTACCAACGCTAAATTCCTAATCAACAAAAACGAGCCCAGAAATCCAGCAACCATAGACACTACCAAGGCCGCAATTAATGACCTTTGCAAATAAGACCTCGAGAAGAAACGTGGAAACCACTCACCTGGCAGGTGTGGGGCTATTGATTCCAATATGGGCCCAAGTAGGTCTAGCAACAGTTCACCAACGACCATTAATCCCCACCTTTTTCTGAGAGTTGCAGCACTTTATCTCCATCATCGGCTATCGTGCTGCTCGATATTGCGTTCGTTGAATGGCTCTCCACCTGATTACTTTCACGCAAGTCCATAAGAGTTGATAATTCAGGGAATTCACTACTTAAGCCGTCAAACCATATTGTATTATCTAAATACACCATTCTGTCTGCAGTTTTTTTGATACTTGCTAAGTCATGTGAAATCATTACAATGGTTTTGTTCTGCTCTTGGCATAATTTGCTAAGTAGACCAAGAATTGATTTGCGTGATTCAATATCTACACCAACCATTGGCTCATCCATAAGCAACAAATCCGAATTAGATGCCAGTGCTTTACCAATCGCTGCTCGCTGCCGCTGTCCACCAGATAACCTAGTTAGTCTGGTATTTGCGTAACTTGTCAAGTCTACTGTTTCAATAATTGTGTCAACTTTGACTTTATCCGATTTACTGAGCGGTAAAATGCAGTTTCGTAGATTAAGTAAGCCCAAGCGGATAAATTCTCTAACAGTAATACGCAAGTGGTCTGGGATGTTTGTTGCGGCTTGCGGTACCCAGCCAACCTGAGTCCTGCTTGAACTCTGCAATGATTGGTTGTGGGTTACCAATACTGAACCTTTATGCGGCTTTAGAATCCCTAGAATTGTCAGAATAAGCGTGGTTTTACCACCGCCGTTGGGGCCGACGATGCCAACAAACTCTCCTTCCTTAATCAACAAATCAACGTCTTTTATGACTTCACTGCCCGCGCGGTTTACCGATAGGTCTGAGATACGAAGAATAGTTGCCTTTTGCTTAGCATTGGCATCTATTAACATGGCTCCACCCGTTGCACCAAAAGTAGGTCTGATTTAATCAACTACTACTTGTGGTAAAATCAAACTGCACAACCAAGCCCTGACTTTAGGTTGTCGAGGTTCTTATTCATCATAGTCAGGTAGTCATCGCTGGAGTCAGATGGTGCTTTTTCCATGGTGTATAGGTAGAGCACTTGGACTCCTGTTGCTTCGACAATTAAATCAACAGAACTGGCCTGCGTGTATTCTTCAATGTAAATCACGGTTATTGCGTCTTCATTTATTTTGGCAATCACGTTTTCGACACCTTCAACAGTCGGTTCACCCTCTGGATCTAGCCCGTGCACTGTCACGAATTCTACACCATATCTTTCGGTAATGTAAGAGTAGGCATTGTGGTTCGCTGCGGCTGTCTTGTTGGTACAGGTGCCGGATGGTCCAAACGCATTGGTGTATCCAACGTGAATCTCATCGAGTTCAGCCATGAAGGCATTTGCATTTGCAGTGAAGGTCTCAGTACCATTCGGGAAGACCTCTATCAAAGCACTGAGGACCAATTCTGCTTGAGCCTTGAACGATACAGGATCTAACCAGCTGTGTGGGTCGTAGTCGAATTCTTCCTCGTCATCATCAGCTACAATTGTTCCATCACCTTCGTCATGACCGTCTTCGTCGTGAGCGTCACCATGGTCATCTTCGTCGTGGCCGTCTTCGTCGTGTGCGTCTTCGTTGTGCGCATCACCGTGGTCATCGTGATCGTCATGGCTGCCGTGATCGTGGCCTTCATGCCCTTCACCCGCTAGGATGAATACTGATATGTCGGACGGAACTGCAAATCCATAATCGCCTTCTTTTTCGACATGAATAGTTAGGTATCCTCGAGTGCCATCGTTTGGTTCACCGATCATCCAGATGTTACCTGCGGCCTCACAATCCTCACGGTTTGTGTGATCGGTATTGGTGTGGTCAGGTGCATGGCATATTCCTTCGTTTCCATGGTCAGCATGGCCACCGTGTTCGTCGCCATGGTCATCATGGCCGTTGTCACCGTGGTCACCGTGGCCATCTTCATCATGGCCATCCGCATCGTCGTGGTCATTGCCTTGGTCTTCATCAACGATTACAACAGAATCGCCGTCCTCGTCGTGACCTGTTTCATCACCGTGGTCATCTGAATGGTCGCCGTCCTCGTCGTGACCTGCTTCGTCACCGTGGTCGTCATGGTCATCATGGTCGTCATGGTGTCCGTGAGCATGGTCGTGACCGCCCATCATTGGCAGTGCTACCATGTCGAAGGTGGTGCGCGCCCACCAGTCTGTCTCAAACTCAATTATGTGCTCTCCTTCACCTAGGTGGAAGACAGATACTACTGTGTTTGTTGGACAGCCGACTGGATTCTCGAATACTTTCTCTGCCTCAGCGTGAGCGTGCTCATCATGTGCACCGTGGCCGTCATGGTCATCATGGTCGCCATGGTCATCATGGTCGCCGTGATCATCG
>DUKK01000228.1:14978-15293 GCA_013329355.1 Candidatus Poseidoniaceae archaeon
ATCATCGTGACCGTCGTCACCATGGGAGTCATGGTCATCGTGGTCCTCAGGACCTGTTGGAATTAGTGTTGTGTCAGCGTTAGATGCGGCAATTGCAACATGCTGTGAATCTTCTAGAACTACTGACGAAAGTCCAACATTGCTAACATCCCAGGTGTCGCCGGTCTCGTTCCAAACATATACTGACCAATACCAGTAATCCTCATCAGAGACGCTGCCCCATGCTGGTGCTTCAACGCCATTAATTCCTACGATGTATGCTCCGAAGGACGAATCTTCGTAAGTGTATGATATGCTGTTAGCATCGAGTGCGGT
>DUKK01000141.1:0-2653 GCA_013329355.1 Candidatus Poseidoniaceae archaeon
TATAGAAGATGGAATTTGCTACATTGGTTGACGTCTTTTGCTCTCAATTACATTTGGAATGGTGCCATAATATCTGCGCTCAAGCGTGGAAGAATGTATGGCAGATCGGTAAAGTGGGTCAAGAATTCGGCCGATTTTATCGGGCTTAATTACTACACTCATGTCTTGACTAGCCCGTTTTTACCACAAACCACTGAAATTGATTTGCCGGCTAGAAAACATGAGATAGTAACAGAATTCGGCTATCCAATGTATGCTGAAGGACTTGATAGGGCGACGAAATGGTTGAAAAAATTGAACATTCCAATTGAAATTACAGAAAATGGTGTTGCGGATGCGACGGACAGCTTGCGACCAAATCACTTGAGGCGTCATCTTTGGGTCATCTCGCAATTGATCTCAGATGGGGCTGACATCAGGTCGTACTACCATTGGTCTTTGATGGATAATTTCGAGTGGGCTGAAGGATATTCTCTCCGGTTTGGATTATATCATGTTGATTATGATAGCCAAGTGCGCAGTATGCGAGACAGCGGGATGATATATCAACAGATAATCTCTGAACATAAATCCTAATTGTTACGGCTTGTTAAGTGTCAATTAGCCACTAAAGATGATATATCCCATCGATACAAACCTAAATGAAGTCTGAGTTTTGTTTAACACTAAGCGCTCAGGATACTGAAGGTGGTAAAATCTATGCCAATTTGCCATGAATGTAATATTTCCGTTGACCCAGAATGGACTATATGTCCGACCTGCTCCGTCGCATTGCAACCTGATGGCAGTCAACCGAGACGTCCAGTCCCAAGAGAAGAGCGCTATGCAAGCAATCTGGCTTGGTATTTTCATCTTATACCAGTAGTAACTGGAATTTTGACATTGGCAGCAGGAGACTACCTAGTAAGCGAAAGTGACCCACTGTTAAGAACCATTTTTCCACCTTTTTGCCTCATTGTTGGTGGGTGGCTAGGTTTGATTCTGCTTGGGATAATTTCTAGCTACATGGAAAAACCGTAAGGCTACCTCAATATAAATTCGAGAAATTAACAGTAAAATTGCTGAACTATTTACAAACCAAAGCGCTAATAGCTAATAATTCATCGTTGTATGAAACGAACGCTCACAACTATTGTGACTCTATACCTAAGAAATCTTGGTGCTTGGCAATTGAGGAAGCCCACTCTGTGGTAGAAAGCAAGTGCATTGTTCAATAAATTTCGCACGCCGCAGTGATTTGTTATGTGAGTGGTGGACACTGGGGGATTTGAACCCCCGGCCTTCTGGTTGCAAACCAGACGCTCTTCCAACTGAGCTAAGCGCCCTCAATCCTTCCGGAGCGTCTCAGCCTTTTCTATGTTGTTAATGAGCCAATCTATTCTACACGGTCGATGGTTGCATCTCTATCAGGACCAACGCCTACTGAAGTGCAAGGAACACCAACTAGGGCCTCGACCTGTTTGATGTAATGCTGGGCTGCTGATGGTAGTATGGAGTAACCAAGGCCCTCATCATTGGCTTTCTTTGCGATTCCCAACCATTCTGTGAGAGTGTGCGATGGGAAACCGGGCATCGATAGGTAAATTGGTTTACATCTTGCCAACGCAGATGCACTCGATGGCATCTCTCTTATTTCCTTGCCGTCTAATTCATATGCAACACAAATTTTCAACTCGTCTAAACCGCCAAGGACATCGAGTTTTGTTAGCGCAAGTCCAGTGAAGCCGTTTATCCGGTTAGCGTGACGCATAACTACAGCATCAAACCAGCCACAGCGTCGCTTCCGACCAGTGGTTGTTCCAAATTCATGACCAACTGTGCCTAGGTGGTCACCAGTCTCATTCTCTAATTCCGTTGGCATAGCTCCATTACCCACTCTCGTAATGTATGCTTTAGTTATTCCAATCACTTCATCGACGTGACCGGGGTGAATCCCCGCACCATGGGTGGAGTTTCCGCGCGATGTAATACTCGAAGTCACAAACGGAAATGTCCCCTGGTCGATGTCTAACAGGCAGCCCTGAGCACCCTCGAGTATGACATGTTCATTCATCTTCAGTGCATTGTCCAACATCAGCCCTGTGTTGCCAATACTGGATGAATAATTATTCCAAATCCAGTTAACATCTGCGGATAAACTTTCGGCAGTTATACGATCTGTGCAACCTGCGGCTTCAAGTGATGCGTTCATTCTATTAACGGCCGTTTTACACCAATCATTGTCATTTTTTACCTCTTCAATGTCGCCAAATCTTAGGCCTATACGATTAATTTTGTCTGCGTATGTGGGTCCGATTCCGCGCCCAGTTGTACCAATTTTTTTGTCCAAGCCGTCGAGAAACCGGTGATATGGTAGGATAATGTGGGCTCTCTCACTAACAAATAATCGCTCTCCGCGCGGATCTTCGCCTGTTGATTCCTTCCAGTCTTTCAATTCCCTGTCAAGGACCCAAGGGTCGACAACCATACCATCACCTAGAACAAGGTTGCATTCCTTGCGGGTAATGCCTGATGGTAATAGGTGAAATTTGAGTATCTCGTCGCCTAGTACAACTGTGTGACCGGCATTGTTACCGCCTTGAAATCGAGCAACCCAGGTTGCTTGCTCTGCTATCCTATCCACGAGTTTTCCTTTACCTTCATCGCCCCACTG
>DUKK01000141.1:2949-3174 GCA_013329355.1 Candidatus Poseidoniaceae archaeon
TCCTTTACCTTCATCGCCCCACTGGGCACCTAGCACTACTGTTGCAGGCATCTCAATCAAACCATGCCTTGTGAGTACCGTCTTTGAACTATGTCATCAATTTGGTAATCACATTAAATAAGTATATAGACCTATAATGCTGATTAAACAACAGTTTATATCAACTCCAATCTAGTTACAAGCATACCAGTGGTAACTAAACGGTGAACATGAGGCATTGCACAG
>DUKK01000147.1 GCA_013329355.1 Candidatus Poseidoniaceae archaeon
GCCGGTAGCCTCAATTATCTACGCGCCAGATGAGCGTAATGAAACCCGAACGATCAGTATGACGCCGTGGCTCCCACAAGTAGCCGGCGGAGCCGTTGAAACCTGGGAAATCTACCCTGATTTGCCAGCGGGCTTGACCTTGATTGATGGAGTAATTTCCGGTGTCGCAACGGTCAACTCAACTAGAACCAATTATACCGTCTGGGCTAACAACAGTGGCGGTTCTGCATCAACTAACATTTACCTAACTGTGGTTGAGCCAGTGGTCGAATTATCATACAATAATTACGAATTAATCTTGGTGAGAAATGTCACAATGGCTCCGCTAATGCCGCAGTTGAGCGGTGGCGTAGCAGAAACCTGGGAAATTTACCCTGACCTGCCCGATGGTATTGAACTCACCAACGGCATGCTATCAGGTACTCCAACGGTGAACTCGACGAGAACCATGTATAACATCTGGGCTAACAACACCGGTGGTTCTACCAATGTCAGTCTCAACATAACTATCCTCGAGCCGAGCGCTAATATTGTCTATGATTCAACTAACCTGGTGTTGACCAGAGGTGAAGCGATGGATCCTGCAATACCGGAACTGGAGGGCGGGGCGATCGAGAATTGGAGTATCTATCCAGACCTACCGGACGGGCTAGTCTTCAATAATGGGTCCATATCAGGCACACCGACAGTTAACATGACAATTGCAAATTACTTAATCTATGGTAACAACAGTGGTGGTTCATCAGTTGTCGGATTGAGTATTACTATCCTAGAACCTGCACCAACGATTACCTACCAGACCGACTATCTGGTGTTGACCAGAGGTGAAGCAATGCCTTCAGCGCTACAGGCAATCTTCGGTGGCGGTGCAGTGGCTTCATTCATAGTGACTCCAGAATTACCGGATGGACTAAACTTTACCAATGGAACAATATTCGGCACACCGACCGTTAACTCCACCCTAGTCCAGTATAATATCACTGCACTCAACAATGGCGGTAGTGATTACTTCCTGCTCAACATTACTATCCTTGAGCCGGTAGCAATTTTGAACGCAGAGACAACATACTTCCAATTAGTTCGCAGTGAAGATTACATGAATTTGACCTTGAATAATACCGGTGGCATGGCGGCAACTTGGGAAATTGAACCGTTCCTACCAGACGGCCTAACATTTGGCAATGGTACAATTACGGGAACACCAACAGTCAATGCCTCACTAGCTTCATATACAATCTGGGCAAATAACACCGGCGGTTCTGACAGCATAGTTATCAGTATCAAGATTCTAGAACCAGTTGCTAATATCTCATATCGACAAACCGATTTCACAGTGGTCAACGGTCAAGGAAGCCTGTATATTTCCCCAGACATCCTTGGCGGTAACCCAGAGACGTGGGAGTTTGAGCCGGAATTGCCTAGTGGCGTTACTTTCAGTAACGGATTAATCTCTGGAGTTCCAACCGAAAATTTGACCACCACTACTTACACTGTGTGGGCAAACAATAGCGGTGGTACATCCTTTGCCACAATTAACCTAACTATCAATCAACCATTCTTCGTGGTAAGATATCCAATCACTATACTCGTGCTGAATGTTAGTGAGGACATGCCGGTTACGGCCCCGCTTTACTACTTCGATGAAGATGATAAACCGGTTTGGAAGATTGAGCCGACTTTGCCAGACGGTCTCATATTCGATAATGGAACAATATTCGGAATACCTACTACGCCACAACCGCTAACAATTTACAATATTACCGTGCGAGGCGAATTGGTACCGTTCACCCTCTCAGTGATGATCGAAATCTTAGCCGTTGAGGATGAGATGGTGATTGAGGACCAACGCAATGCGTCACAAGTCAACGCCCCGCCACCAGAGACCGTATTCCCAGACCCAGAAGAACAGAACATCGCATACTGGCTATGTCCATTGTTGTTAATTATTCTGCTGTGGTTGACTGCAATGTTATACAATGTAAAGAATAGAAATGAAGAAGTTGAACTTGAAACCGAACCAGAGGTCGAAGCAAAAGAGGAGTAGAGACATTTGACCGAAAATGATACACCCTACATGTTCATAGGATAAGCCGGAGGAGAGAATACTATGTCGTTCATCGAGGAATTGAAGAATAACCGTGATAAGCAAATAATGGCTATCAGTATCGTGTTTTTCGTGCTCTCATTCCCTGCTTATTTCTACTTTGCAGCTCAAGGAGCCGACGATGTAAGTGCTTCAACAATAGTAGCTACTTACGAGATTGAAGGTGAACCTCAGTATATTGAATTAGGTTCAGGTGACGAGTTCATCGCTGATGGAGAGACTCTGTCAATCGACAACCTACATACTGACTCGATTGACGATGCAGATGATATGAATATCATTGGTGTCCGTTTGACCATGACTTACACTGAGTCTGAAGATACTTCAGGCGCAACCTGTAATTTACCCGGTGGCAGCGGTAATGCTGCGGACGATACGATAACAGGCACTACCATGTATGGAGAGTATAATGATACAGCCAGTGGTAGTAACAATGGAGACTCAGGTTCGCATACTGTTGAACTATATTGGATAAACAACGTATCACTGCTTAATGGAGAAACGGTGACTATGTCAAAGAGTGACATTATCGCAGGAATAGATGCAGGCGGCCTTGGTTTGGGTGCCTACATGGCAGAAATCAGCGTTGATGCAGAGGCAGGCGGAGCACCTCCGGGATGCCAGAGGAGCGATGCCGGAGAAGATGTCTCATATTCGGTTGAAATAATCGTGTTCGAATATGAAATCGTACCATCGTTTGATGTAGAAGAACTTTGATTAGGCGATGACGGATTTTTGAAACCTTGGCAGTGGTATGATGGTCAAAGCATATACCAAAATAGACACTGCCGCTTACCAAGTGTCGTACGAGGTTTTAGCACAACGGAATAAGCAAATATTGAGTTTGATATTCTTCGGACTTGTCACGTCATTCCTGTTTTTTGGTCAATTCAACGTTCAGTGGTTTGCCACCGAATCCATTGCGGCTGCTGTAGAAATGACCGAGTCATCAGAATACAAACTCAACGGCGGTATTTGGTGGTCACTACTCTCAGTCCTACTATTTTCTATTCCAATCGTACCACTGTGTTCCGCCTTCGTCATCCTGACATATCGCGACAAGGATGTAACCGATGAATGGATACAGAAGACGAATGGTTTACTCATGAGTATCCCGACTACGATTATCTGGGCTTTGGTTTGGCTGGTCTGTATGCCGTTCACTTGGGGCCTACTTCCATGGGGAGAATGGAGCGTCAACTGGTGGAAAATTTTCCCATTCGGTTTTGGATTGATTTGGCTTGGCGGATTGCCGATGATTGCGGTATCGTCGCAGTTTTCAAAAACCTTGAGAAATCCTGAATTTAATTATGATAATGCTAAGCCTGCGGAATCAGCAACGGTTTCGCCCCCTGCACCAATTAGCCAGCCAACCATTGAACTTCATGAAGCAGTTGAGCACAAGCCAATCACCTTCTCAGTTCACAACCGTCCGAGCGGCAATGATGCCTGGGTTGGAGTCTATCCCGTTGGCTCCAACAACCACGATCACGGTGAGCGATGGAAGTATCTGCGTGACTTCGGCACGGCAACTCCTACCTTACCTGCACAACCACCTGGAGACTACTCCATCAGAGTGTTTCCAGATGGTGGCTATAATATGATAGCCGAGCATAAATTTAGCATTCAAAAACATAATCCAGCAGTTGACAAGATTCAGTCTGCGTTTAAGCAAACGGCGAAATCTGGCACCGATTTCTGGAGTAGTGCGCTCGACAAACAATGAACGGGTAGCGTCTGATAAGACCCACTGCAACCCTTTCGTATACATCCTATTCAACCAATTTCGGGTTAGTATTTTTACAAATATAATTAGTATTCTAAGTGTATTTTTTGTATAATAC
>DUKK01000224.1:0-12906 GCA_013329355.1 Candidatus Poseidoniaceae archaeon
AAATCCGTAATCAAGGCACGCCTTAACTGCAGACCGTCTCTGACCTGAATTGCTACTTTCTCGCCGATACCGTCATGCTGGCACAGTTCACGCAAAGCTGAGTTTAATTGGTGGGGTTTACCTTTGACATCAAGCGTCGGACCAAATCTAGCATCGCCGGATGATGCATGGGCTGCGTCCAGCCATTCGAACATGCCGTCAAGCGTGGTGACATGACTAGCAAATAAGGTGGCTAATTCTGGTCCGATTCCGGGTAATCCTAGGGCGTGAGTAAATTTGCCGAGGGTCATTTTATTGGTCCGTGACAATTCTGAGAGAATGTTATCTGCAGACTTTTTGCCCATTCTCTCGAGACTCGTTAACTGTTCGTGAGTTAACTCGTATAACCCTGCAATAGATGTTATCAAGCCTGCATCTAGTAGTTGTTCAACCAATTTTTCACCTATCCCGTCCATTTCGAGAGCTCGGCACCAGTAGAGAATTGATCGGCTAGTTCTTGCTTCACAAAGCATGTTGTAGCACTTCAAAAAAGCGCCTTCAGCAACCAACGAAGAATCACACGATGGACAAATTTGCGGCGCTATTATCGCTTGAGACAATGGTAGGTTCTGAAGGAAGGGTGTTCCATCTGCATGGTGACGATTTGCTAAATCATCCTGTTTTGCCCGCCCCAAACTCTGCTCTATCTTAGGGATGACATCACCGCGCCGGACTATCAGTATTTTGTCGCCAATATTTACTCCTAATCTAGCAACTTCTCCAGGATTGTGCAAAGTGGTATTCTCAACAGTTACACCACCGACGCTCTGTGGAGCTATTCTCGCAACCGGTGTCACATTGCCAGTCCTGCCTGTCTGCCAGTCAACACTCAACAATACTGAAGTTGCTTCCTCCGGAGGAAATTTCCATGCAAGAGCCCAGCGCGGATGGTGGGCAGTCATACCAAGATTATCGCGCTGACGGAGGTTGTCAAGTTTGAACACAATACCGTCAATTTCGAACGGATATTCACTGCGTTTAGCCACCCAGTGCTTGGTGTGTTCAATCATTGCTAATTGTGGGTGATCTGCCTCAAAGACCTCCCATGGGGCCGGTTCTATTCCGGCATCTTGCAACCAAGTCAATAATTCGCTATCATAGGTTGCGGCTGGAGCCCCGTTGACGAACTTTACATCGTAAGCACAGAACACAAGATCAGCCGCATCGGCCTTACCATCACCATGTTTTTGTCGTAACGCACCGGAACATAAGTTACGGGGATTGGGAGATACGCTGCGATACTTCTCTTCAAACACCGCTAACGGCATTACAACTTCTCCCCGAACATGACAATCGATTGCAACATTTAGCCGCAAGGGAATATTCGCAATTTGTTTTGCATTGAGTGTCACATCTTCGCCTCGCTCACCGCTACCTCTAGTTGCGGCTCTATGCAAATTTCCAGCAACATATTCCAGAGACAAAGCAGAACCGTCTAATTTTGGCTGTGCGAGAAATCGTTTGCCTCCAAAGGTGGATTGAGTAACAAAGTGAATAATATCCTCATCATTTGTTCCTTTATCGAGTGAGCGCATGGGGAATTTATGCTCAACTTTAACCGTACCTGGAAGCGGTTCAGGTCCCACTTCGTGTAATACTGGATTTTGTGGATCCAAATCTCGCAATTCATCCCACATCTGATCGAATTCAGCATCAGAAATCTCTGGTGCCGAATGATTGTAGTATAGCTCACGATGGTAGCGAATCGCCGCTGAGAGATGCTTAATTCTGTCATCCTCTGCCATGGTTTACCATCCTAGTCATAGGCTTTGAATATCACGAAAATTGCAGTCCTAATAGTTGCACATCTGCCAGTGGGCAACGGGTCATAATAGCATGAGTCATCACGCGCAGATGGATTTCTGCAACCACTGCAACCGTACAAGAAAACATGTGACCAGCATGAACGGTACTGTCATCCTCTGACCAGCAACAATGGATGTGGGTAAACGGTTTGCCGTCCTGTGTTCGAGCAATGTTACCCGATAGGCTCACAAGCTCCGACGGGGACTCGAGGTTTCGCTTGATGTAGATGCCATCATTATTCATGTATCCATATATGTTAGCGCACGTTCTTCCTATCCCGCTAGTGATGGCTGCAGCGTTGAAACCGACCTCATCTGCGAGTTTTTGCAAGGAGGCATGAATCTCTTCACCCGGGTCTATTCTGACTAGTAAATCCTCCCCACTTTTTGTCCATTCCATACCTGTGCCAAGGGTAATCGTCACTTGGTTATAGCGGTCATTCTGAAGTGTCATCGGTCTGGTAGAAGCGCGCTATTGCGTGTTTTGCCATGTCTAAATCGTGATAATTTCCACCCAGCGGGAGCGGACCGAAGATGCCCCAACCTTTCCGCAGTAGCATAATCCTCCGTTTTGGCTGTTTTTTGGCTAACCTAAGTCTTGACCATTCATACCTCTGACCATCCGCAAAAAGATGGGTAGAGGTCACTGCATATCGTTTCGGCATGAGCAGATATATGATATGTAATGCCAGTAAACCATCCCAGATGATGCCGTAGATAATCGGGGTATTAGAAAGCGATATTAGCGCCCATGGTAGACTCATCATCGCAGCCATAGAAAATAGATTGCCCCACTGTCGAATCACTTCGTGAGCCCCTTCGCTGGCCCAAGCATAGCCTTCCCCAGGCAATTTACCGAGGTTCGGAACATCTCGCTTTTGTTTAGTCAACCAAAAGGCGTCCCATAGCACAATCCCTGCAAGTATGGCAATAACAAAAATTGCGAATGATTCTGCAGAAGGTAAAGAGATTGACGACATCAATATTACTCCTGTAAACCCCGCCTAGAGCGACTGATAAATACGCCAACAACGACCACAATAATAACCAAGAGGATTAGGGTTAAAGAATCAAATTGGTTACTAGTTTCAGAACTGCCTTCAAGGACGTCAGGTATTCCATCGCCATCATCATCTTGGTCTTCAAATAATTCTGTTACCAAGCCCTCAGGACAATTCAGGTCATCGGGTTGACCATCGTTATCAGTATCTTGCCAAGCGCAAGAATCTAACGGCCACTCATCGCGTGAATCTATTATTCCATCATTATCATCATCGGCATCATAGACGTCGGGACCGCACGATTGAGTGGTTGTCAAATCATACCAAGTAGTATCATCACAAGTTGAGAGATAATCATTATCTGAATCTAGCAATTTTACCTCTAATGGGACAATTTCAGCGCTTTGGGCTAGATTAGTGTCAATAACTATGATCTGAAGTAAATAGTTGCCCGGAGATTCTAGCATTATTCGGTTTGATGCTTCATTTGCTTCAGAGAAATATACCTCACTGCCGTCCGAGTCGAATATTTGCCATTGATAGGTTAGGTTTTCAGCGGTGTCAAAATCATCAGTTGCAACAACTATCGAATCAAAGGGTAGTGTTTGCATAATAATGGTCGCTGAATCCGGTGTTGCTGACTCGATAACCGGTGGTTGGTTTTCTCGAAGGACAAATCTAATTGGCGCCTCGAGAGCCAATATTTCAAACACTGAGAGTAATTCTGTTTCAAGCGGGTGACCAAAAGAATTAGCGACAATCTGTACAGACACCATGTTTGCGTTCAGTGTTACATCGGCATGCCTGGTTTGCAACCTAACTACTGATTCGACGTTTTTACCATCAGCCGATGCAGTGATTATGCTTGCATCTGAATAAACGGCTGACAATGAGTAACTTGCCGGTTTTACGACCCCTAAATAACTAGATTCTAATTGGATGGTTTGGAAGAATTCTACGCTAGCACTATCATAAAGCGATAATTCTGGTTGCAAAGCAACATCAACCAGCTCAACAACAATTGGGCCTGTAGCATCAATTCCACCATCAATTGTCGCACTATCTACGCTCACTGGATAATTGTCAATAGATAACCCCGTAGCTGCGGAAATATTAGCATTGACAATGGACAATGGAGCTGTCGTTTCAACACCATCGGCATGTAGGTCAATGCCAACTGTATAGTTACTCAACGTAATGTCATCTAAGCCTAATCCTGCAGAGTAGCGACCATGATGGCTACTCAAACCAACGCCATAGCCATTGCCTTCGAGAGTTACATCAGAGATAACCCCTGCTGAACTATCAAGATCAATTGCCGGCGCGCCAAACAAGTGAACTGATTCAAGATTTAGTGCGCGATTGTTAGCGCCGCTGATTCCTGCTGAGCCTCCGACAGTGCCAATTACTTCTGTGATCAGCAAATTGTGATTGATGTAATCAAGTTTGATTAGATGGCCAGCTCCGTTGAACTCAATAGCTTGTAGACCATCGACTACACCTTCCACACTAGTGAGGATAACACCATCAGATGAACCTGGACCAATCGAGGTATTGGTGATGGCGAGGTGGGCATTTTCTGCTCTCAGTGCTGGGCCATTACAGCGGTCAAGTCGGACGCTTACCAGATACAATACAATCGATGTCTCCACAACATCGATACAAGCACCACTTGCATCGCTTAGTGACGAATCGGTCAGTGAAAATGAACCACCATACTGTTCGTTAATTTCGATGAGTGCTCTGGACGAAGAGGAACGAGAGATCGATACTTGGTCGCCGTGAAAATTACCGCCTTGATACGCTATAGCCGGTGATGCCTCAAGCAGAGTAGTCCCTGACAATGCTAGGTTAGAGTACTGCGATTCCATGACCAATCCTGACCATCTATCGCCAAAACCAGTTGAGGAGATAGTTGCTGAACCAGCAATAAGACTCCCTGATATCGAAACCTCTACTCCATCCGAAATCCGTAGTACGACGTCGTCATCCAGAGTCAGTGTTCGGCCCAGGGGTATGGTTAAATCAGACTCAAGGTAATACGGGCTCCATATCGATTCTATTGTGACATCGCGAGATATTATTTCACCGACTTCTAGGGTAGATACGACAAAACGATGAGTCTTTGGCGAAGAGGTGTTCCAAGTAATTAGCTCATTATAACTTTGATATTGAAAGATGACATTTTGATTGGTCCCGATAACATCGCCTGATGAGTCTACCGCCCGAGCGGTTGCGACAACACTGACTTCTCCCGACGTATTGGTAACATAATTGACGCCGTTGAATTGAATTATCGCGTTGTTAATTGGGACTCCGCGATCGACAACTGAAATATCCAGTTTTGCGGTTAGTTCGAGTGAAGATGTACTCGACACGACTACCTCGCCCAATGCTCGACCATTTTCGATTACTAACTCACAACCTGGCCCTAACGTTAGTTGCTCGGTAATGATTAGATTCATGGCTGATTTTTCTCCTTGGCAATACCAAAATACTGACGAATCGATAATGAGATCGGTTTCACTGCTGGTGCTGGTTAGTTCACTAGCGTCATGCAGTAGGACAGTAGTTGACTCAATAACTGAGTTAGTGCCAGTTAGTTTTGCATTGTCTCGCAGGGTGATTACCTTACCCAGACTCAATTGTAAATTCATGTCAATTAAATGAAGCACGGCATCGTCTTCTATTGTCAGATTACCAGTGAACGGTTGTGAAGAATCAAGCGATTGCAGAGTGATTGATTGGCTGCCTGAGATAACCCAATCACCGTTTGGAATAACTGGTATCTCAACTACTTGACCCGCTACGCCTCCGAACAATAGCTGTCTAACACCAGTGCCTTGAACACTAGCAATCACCAGAGAACCAGCAGAGAATAGCGGGATTAAGCAATCTCCATTTTCATCAGTTGTCATTTGAAAAGTGTTTGTATTAATTATTGCTCGAACGGCATTTCCATCTGCATCAATAAATTTTACATTTGTCATGGTAAAATAGTCACTAATGTTTGTTGTAACTTCCAGATTGACATTATAGCCGTAATACAGGGCTCCTTGACCTGTAGCATCGCTATAACTTGGATTCGTGTTGATAGTGGTAAAATCAAGCGCATAGACTACTGAATTTAGTCCAACTTCTAACGGTTGATCATGTAGTTCTCCGACAAAGTGGTGCATGCTAAGTGTCGATGATTCAGATAACAATACTCCTCGTTTTTGGTATTTTGTTGTAATTAAATCAATTGAACCCGAACTGTCAATAAGCTCAGTTCCAATCGAATTACCGCCAATATTCGCAACCACTTCTCCGATGTATTCTGAGCTCCTCATCGTTATACCGGTAGAGAAATTCTCAGTTGTTATACTAGCTGCTTGGATATCAGTATACCAGGCCTGTAAACCAATTGATAATGTGTCATAGCTCTCATACTGTTTGCTGATGGTAAGTCCGTCTATTTGGTGAATGCCGCCGAGGAAATCGATACCTATGGCGTCGCTTTGCTGCATCAAAATTTGATTATCACCGGAAAAAAATGTGTTGGTATTGCGTGTGATAAGTCCTGAGGCAGTCGCTGATATGTTTGAGTTGTCAATAGATAGATTACCATTACCTGTCGCACGAATACCATATTCTGAGGCTCCGATATCAGATGAAATAATTGCATGATGCCCGCTACCTGAAAGGGCTATTCCACGTGTAGAATTAGTAATTGAAAGATTATCAAAAACACATAGGCCTAGACAATGCTGAGTCACTACTGTGTCCTGTCCAACTCCGTTGTAGACAAAGGATACATTACGGAGGGTTGTCTTTGTCGCTGCGCTTGCCTTTACCAGACTATTACCAGTAACAGAAGCTGTTGTCAGGGTAAAATCGTTTGAATCTGCCATATCAACAAGCAAGCTGAGGTGATTGCCCGTGACGTTTGAAGCCACGAATTTCACCCCTAGTGAGGAACTCAAACCAACGCTTACATTAGAAAACGCAACACTATCAACAGTTGCTAGGCCTGAAATCGCAACTATTCCCGAACCCACATAGCCCATGTTGATTTTAGCAGCCGTAAGAGTCCCGTCTGAATAAATACCAGCTGACGAATTGGTCAATTCAGCATCCTCAATTATTGCAACGCCTTGATTTAACACGGCATCATAATCAATTGAATCGGTAGTAAGGTTGGTCAGATGAGCATGGCCATAGTTTTTGACGGCAAAATAAGCGTCATTTACTGTCAAGTCATCGGCTATCAAACTGCCCTCTGATTTAACCCCCACATTGGCATTCTCGATTATTACACTGTTAAGTGATGCGTAGCCACCGGGAGTTACAACAATCCCTTGCCACAAACCCTGCCCATGGGATGATTGAGCAGTCGGGGTGCTTGATGATAAGAAATGAGCCCCTTCTGCAATTAACGAACCTGATACCTCAATGGTGTGTCCATCCCCGCCGTCGATTACTGTACCAGGTTCAATCGTCAAAACGCTTCCTGATTCGACTAGAACATCAGCATCAAGTGTTACGCTACCAGACCATGTTGTATCTTCTGATATTACAGAATTGTTTGCTGATAGTAACGGTAACAGCAGAGTTGAGAGGAGTAGTGCGACAATAAACTTGCTACACAACCGACACTGCCGCATGAAATCACCTTTGCTACGCTAACATATCAACCAAATGGTGGGCCCGCCCAGATTTGAACTGGGGTCTGACGGCCCCCAGCCGCCAAGTATAGGCCAAGCTAACCCACGGGCCCAAGAATCAATCTATTCGCTTGGTGCGCTGAATGGTGCGACCTCTTGGATTAAGTCCAAATGGCCAATATACATTCTGCGACAGCAATACCTCGAGAAGCCTACCTGATCTAGTGCATCAGATACTTCGGTTCCTGAAGCTACCATCTCGTTGAATTCTTCCCACTTATGGGCAATAACTGCTCCACAACTAAAACATCGTACTGGAATTATCATATTTCACACCTCATCGGTAGGACTTTTGTTTCTTTCGGCGAGCACCGCGTCCAAGTTGGTGCTTTGGTTCTTTTCTTCTTGGGTCGTTGACTAACAGACTTCTATCGAATCTTAGGTATTCATCGCGCAAGTCATCATCCTGACCTTCTGCGCCGCCATTGTAAAGCACTAGTCCTCTAGCAATTGCGGTCCTGATTGCATCTGTTTGGCCCATTATGCCGCCCCCAGTAGTTGTAATATTAATGTCGACTTTAGCTAGCCTATTCATTGCGTCAGCAATGATTAGTGGCTCCATGGCCTTTCTTCTAGCCAGGGATGGTTGTAGAATTTCGATTGGTTCACTGTTAACTCTTACTCTACCCTTGCCGGCCTTGACCGTGGCTCGGGCGATTGCAGTCTTACGCTTGCCTGATGATTCTACTGCCTTACTCTTTTTCTTAGCCATCACTGTTCACCTCCAGTCCATCTGTGACTTGGTGCGCCAAGGTTATGACTGATGTCACCAAGTGATACGAATCTTTCTGGCATACCTCTACGAATCTTACTATCGTCGCCGTGCTCATGCCCCTCTGGGAGGTCCCCATCCAAGTGACTCGGGCAACCAATCTCTACCCTAAGGTTACGCAGCGCTCTGCGACCACTGCTTTTGGCTTGGTATGGTAGCATGCCCCTTACAGCACGTTTGAGAATCATATCCGGCATTCTCGGGAAGAAAGGACCCTTTCGAGCGTGGTTTAACTTATACTTCTCTTGGTATTTGTTAAACACCGAGGTTTTGCTGCCCGAAACGATTGCTTTCTCGGCGTTGACAATTATGACTTTGTCATCTCTGTCATCGCGGGCTGCCTTCAGTAACAAGTCTGCAGTTGCTGATGCTAGACGGCCAAGAATCATGCCCTCGGCATCAAACACGAAGGTTTTCTCACCCAAGGATAACAACCCCCTTGCCTGATGGGTTTTCGTTCATTAGCTCACCATAGGTCATAATTCGACCACCAGCGGCTTCTATTTTCTCACGAGCACCATTACTTACACTGTAGGCGGCGACCGTGTGGTTACTGGATACCTCACCACTGCCGAGTAATTTGCCAGGCACGAGGATTGTTGCACCGTCTGGAGCATGGCGGCTTACTCTGCTAAGGTTTGGTTGGGCCCAGTTTTTACGACTCTTTGAGAGGCGTATTGCCACATCTCGCCAAACAGCGGAACCGGTCTCGCGAGACTGGGCTTTCAGTTGATTGATTACGTCAACCAACTGAGCGTTTGTCTTGCTATTTGGGTTACTCATTTGACTCCCTCGATGCTTTGAAGCAACTTGCCGACCGTCCATCCCGTTATGAAGCCACCGACGCGCAATCACCTTCAATCGCGCCACAGGCCCTCGGTTTGAGTCTGTCTTGATGCTTCACTCGAGAAGAATGTCGCCTTTGGCATCGAGCAGTTCAACCGTCAGTCCCGCAGCTCGAGCTTGCACGATGATCTCGTCGTGGAGCATGTCTGAGAAGTCATCGAGTGCACCAAGAGCGGTGATGCCGGCCACGTCCGTGAGTCGGTCGATGAGGTGGTTGAGAATGCAACTGACACCGTACGCCTGTCCCGCACGGAATGCATGGTCGGCACCGCCCACTTCAGGATCCTCCGCTTTCATTCGGAGCATGACCGTTTGCGAGTACGCAACCAAAGCGCCGTAAATGGCCTCAATGATGGCCGCGGCTTCGACGTCGCCCAGCAGCATCTGCGAATCGGCGAGCGCCGCTCGCACTGCGCTTTCATAGATTTGGTGAGCACCGATGGTGTCGGTCGTTTCAATTTGCATGGCTTGATCAATGAGAGACTTCCAGTCGTCCATGAGCCAACTCACGAGCCTTCACCCTTTGAAGGTTAAGGCGCCATCGGTGCCTCGCTCTCGCTCACCCCACCTGCTGGAGGTGTTTACGAGGGACTTCAAATCTTGAAGTCGGTGCCTTCGCCTTCCACGATACCGGCTTGGCGTACGGAGCCGTCTGCGGCAACAAACTCTCCGGCCTTGGTCAGATTGTCGTAGATGCTGGAGGTGTCAATGCGCTTCACGACGGACTCTTCACCCAGAGACATCGTCAATGAATTCGTGATGGCCCCAAGCGTTTGCATGGCGCGGTCTCGATGCGTGGCGTCGATGGTGTGTTCGGAGTAGCGAGCCTCTTCAAAGATCGACAGGAAGTTGTCCAGCTGATCGACCGGAACCATGTTGAACGCAGTGCGGACCGCAGCCTCAAACTCACGGGCTGTTTCGTAGACCTTCTTCATGAAGCCGTACTTTCGGAAGTGCTTCACGAGGCTCTTGTAGCAGTCAAAGATGGCAGCAATGTATTCGTTGCTGGCTTCCAACTGCATCATGGCGTCGGTCAGGATACCGCGCAGGGCTTGGACCTGGCGTTGCTGTTGCACACGCTGGTAGTAGATGGCTCCGGCGATCAGCAGCGCCATCAGCAGCACGGCAAACGCAATCAGGTTGCCCGGGGAAAGCAAATCGTTGGAGGAACCGAGTGCTTCGGCCTTCTTGTACGTGATCTCGTGAGTGATGTTGTCTTGAGACGGAGCAAAGTAGGTTGAGCCGGGGTAGTACGCCGTAATGCGCCATTCACCCGTGCACGGAGTGCCGTCACAACTCTGGCCGATGAAGGACCACTCAAAGGCGGCAACGCCTTGTTCGTTGGTCCGGGTCTTGTTGTTGAGGTCCGAGACCACCCACTGCCCGGTCTCTGTGTCAAAGAACTCGTAGGCGAAGATGACTTCCTCGTTTTCAACCGCAAGATCCAGTCGGTCTCGCAGCAGAGCAATTTCGCCGGTGATGAGGTCGCCCTCGTCGGCTCCGTTTTCACCGCTGTTGCTCCACGTCTGTTTGACCTGAAGGTCAACTCGAGAGCGAACCAAGACATCGATCTCCATCGCAGAACCGTTCAGAGCGTTGCTGCTGTCCTTGTCACATCCGCCAGGGATGTTTCGATCGGGTTCAAACGCCACGCGCAAGGTTCGGAAACCTTCGAGCTTGCCGCCCGTGGTTTCCACCCCTCGCAGGGTTGGATTCTGTTGCGGGTCGCCGCTGAACCACTCAACCGTGCCGTCGATGTCGCTGGTGCGCACGGTGGCGAGCGGTCGAACGTTCTCGTCGCGGTCGAGGTAGATGTTCAAGCACTTGCCGCCGACCGACTGTCCGTTGGACTGAGCAAGGAAAGCGTCGATGTGGAAGGACTCCTTGAGGTACAAGACAGGGTAGCGAGAACCGTTGGGGGCAACCCACTGGTCAACGCTGGACTTGAAGGGACCGACCTCGGTGATTTGCAGTGTGGAGTTGGAGAACACATCAAACTCGGTTTGGACGGTTTTGTTCTCGTACCGATACGCATCGTTGTTGTCGTACGCCGAGTAGGACACCGTGACCTTGGCTTTGCCAGCCATCACGTCCGAAAGGGGGCACGTGATGGCGAAGAAGCCGTCAACGTTGGTCGTGCCGGACTGGCACGCAACCGGGCCGGTTTGACCGTTGACCATCTCGTAGTTCACGCGGATGCTTCGATCGGTCAGGTTCACACCCAACTCGTCGCTCAGCTGACCGGTGACGATCATTGGCTTGGGAACAACTTCACCCGTGAGCGGGTCGATTTCACTCGTGTAAACGATTTGGTCGTCAACGGACATGACGGTTCGCCCGATGAGGTTGAATCCATTGGCGTTGTTGGTCAAGGTCAGTCGGAAGTGGTCGTTTCCTGGAACCGAAGTGCACGGGTCCCACGCGCCCTGGATGCCAAGATAAGTGACATCGAGCGGTTGACAGCCTTCATTGGGCAGCGTTTCTTGGAATCTTAGAATCACGTTGACCGGGCCAAAGCCGTCGGGTAGGAAGGATTCAGGGTCGGCTCGAAGGAGGGATGGATTGAGCGGGGAAATGTTGGACTTCAGGCATCCAATCGTTTCCTCGACTTGCAAACCGTCGCCGTTGACGTCGCGATCAGGTGTCCCGTCGCCGTTTCCGTCGTAGAAGCACAGGTGCGACCCGTCGGGTTCGACTTCGGGCAGTGAAATCACACCGGCGTTCGGGGCCAACGTGGCCACCACCTGTCGATGAAGTGTGCCTTGGAAGTCCGTTCCCTCAAAGATGACGTCAACCAGCCCGCCGTACGGCGTTTCGCCGCCCGATAAGGCCGTTCCGCCTGCGTCTCTGACGGCCGTTTTGTTGTCGTCGGAAACCTGTGCAGTGAAATCCCATTTATCACCCGAACGCCGCAGATTGTCTTCGGTTGAAATGACCTGCATGTAGGTCCGGGAAACCACCCAGACCGACTGCGACACCGTGGTCCCTTTGAGCAACGACGTCCCGGCGTACTCGAACTGCAGCGTGAAGTTACCCAGTGCGTCGGTGGCCGAAACGTTGAACGGAATTTCGAAGAATCCGTTGTTATCGGTGAAGTTTACACCCGTCCGTCCGTCGAACGACCACGTGTAGTTGACTGCAGCGTTGCGAACAGGCTGGAGAGAATTGTCGACCAGCTTGGCCTGGATGGTGGTGTTGGTGTTTCGATAGAGACGTGGCAGTGAAGTCGTCTGGAAGTCGGTTGTACCAACCACGGTGACGTTGATGTACGCTCCCGTTGGAGCGAGACTCGACGTGTTTCCTGTAAAGTAGTAGGCGGAGTTGGTGAAGTCAACTCGCAGACCGTAGGTTCCTGAGCCGTATTGGCTGAACCAGGACCAGTTGTAATCGTAGGCAGCATCGCCGTCTTTCATGATCGGTCGTTGGGTGTAAGCGGTTTCTCCCGCCCCGAGGAACTGGCCGTTCTTGTCGACGTCCACTTGGAGCGCAATCGGGTCCTGGTCCCACGGATCGTTGGTTCGGTTGGTGACCTTTCCAATGACTTGGAGCGATTCGCCGGTGTTCATTTCCGGAACGATCTCGCAGCGAACAGGGCTGTTCGGGTCGGTTCGGTCCACTGGGCCGCACGGTGGCAAATTGCTGTCCCCGCCGTTCACCAGTGAGATGAACCAGTGGGTTCCGTTGGCTTGCAAGAACGGTCGCAACGCTGCCGCTTGGCCAGTGAGGTCGCTTGGCGT
>DUKK01000224.1:13292-14639 GCA_013329355.1 Candidatus Poseidoniaceae archaeon
GCGTTGTCGAGGGCGGGCTTGTGGAACAGCGTTGACCAGTCCCCGAAGGTCCCGTCGCCGTTGTTCACGGTGGAGTCGTAGTAGTATATTGGACTCAAACCGTCGAGAATCAACGTTCCCTCGATGTTCATTCGATGCATGATGCGAACGGAGAACGGTTCGGCTTGGTCGCCGTGAAGATACGGGAACGGCCATTCGTTCGCCAGCTCGGGCGAAACGCGAGCGATGATTTCGATGTCTCCAGCAGGTAAGCTGGTGTTGGTGTAGTTGTACCGCAGCGGATCGCCGTTACCGTCGAGGACGATGTCGTGCTGTTTGGTCAGGTCGTTCCACGCTATCTCTTCGTAGCCGCCTGGAATCTGTCCCTGACCGTTGTCGGCCGTGGAATTCCACTGAACTTGCTTCCATGTGCCGCTGATGCCCAAGTCCTGGACGAACGTCAGGGAAGCCCACCCCGAGGCGTCGGTTCGGTAGCCGTTGTTGCCCAGTCCGGTGAAGTTCGTGGGTGCGGTGAGGTTACCGAACAGCCCACCAAAGATGGAGAACGTGATCGGAGAATTCTTGATTCGGTTGTCGAAGAGACCGCGGTCCCAATCAGCAGCGTAGTGCGCCTTGAAGTCCAGCCAAAACGGCTGTTCGTCGCTTCGGAAATAGGTCCACGCAGAATAGTCAACCGTCATGTTGGCTTCTGCGCCAACAAAGTACGATTGAGATTCGTTGCCGTTGAACATGAACATCTCGGTCACTTCGGCGTACACCCGATAGGTGGTGTTGTCGCCGACGGTCAGGTCTTCTGGGTAGAGGAATTGTCCAACGCTGAAGTTTCCAGCGGCGTTGGTCAAGACGTCGATGGTCTCGATGGCTGTGGTGTTGTTTGACGTCCACTCAATGTGCACCTGAATGGGCAGTTGGGGGGCCGCTTCAACCACGCCTGTGACGGGGTTGAGCCAGTCGACGTGGCCTGCAAAGATGGTCGGACTTTGGGCGTCGAGCCAAAGATTGTCGGGCAAATTGAGCGTAATGTAGGTCGGCGCTTTGTCGTCGGCATCAAGGATGCCGTCGTTGTCGTGATCCCAATCCGACGTCAGATCGTCGTCCTCCACCTGATCGAAATCAACGTCGATTCGGGTGTCGTTGTCGTCGTCGTTGTCGATCGCGTCGGGTCCCGTGGAGGCGTCGGTGGGGTTGGCAATGCCTTCGCCATCACCAAAGTCGTCGTGGTCCCACGGGTTGGTGGAGTTTCGATCGAAGCGTGTGGGCCAGAGGAGAACCTCGTCTTCATCGTGCATGCCATCTTCGTCGTCGTCCTCGTCGAGATCGTCTCGCGTTCCGTCGTTGTCGTGATCG
>DUKK01000161.1 GCA_013329355.1 Candidatus Poseidoniaceae archaeon
CTCGTAGTTCTCCAAAGCGAGGTCGGCTCGTCCCTGCGTTCAGTAATGCAGTTAGGGATTTTGGCAGTACGCTCACTAATCGGATAATTAACACACTGGAGGAAAGTAGCAGCGCAACTCTGAGAGAGCGCGCTGATGAAGCGCAGCAGGAGGAACTGGAGACGTTTCGTAATTTAGCACAGAGTAATGGTGGACCCATTCCGGATGACAAGGCAAGGGAGTTGGAAGCAAATGTTCGTCGCCGAAACACACTGATAGAGCAGAACGAACAAGATTTTGCTGATTCAGGTAGTGATTTATCGTGGACTGAGATGGTCGAGTCTGAGTCCGAAAAAAGTGCGACTTCAGGTAAAAGCGGACTTCCCAGAATCGACCTTTAATCAGGACAAGATATCTTGAAATTGCTGGAGCCTTGAGTTGAACCTTTCGATAGTCAGGCTTAGTAATCCAGATGTCCCAAATGACTCCAAAGTAAAACTCGCAGTAACCGTGGCGCGAATCAGGGCATCTCGCAATTCAGATTTAGTGATCGGACCACTGGCGGAGGCCAAGCATGCAGCAATTGTTCCAGCAAATGAATCCCCACATCCTGTTGGGTCGACCACATTTTCCGTCGGGTAAGCAGGTAGCGCGAGTATTTCCCCGTTGTGAAAAGCCAGAACACCATTTTCGCCCTTCTTGATAATCAAAGTATGACAATTAACCATACTGATTAGTTTTCTGGACGCTCGCACCAAGTTGTCATCACCTGCAAGCATTCTGACTTCTCCATCATTAATGATTATCAAATCCACACTTTGCATTACTGTTAATAAATCATCACGGGCTATTTCAATCCACAAATTCATTGAATCGAGCATTGAAAGCCTACTCCCCCTAGCTTGTTGTAGAACCTGCATCTGCAGCATTGGCACTAAATTCGCACAAAATAACACCTTGGGCTTAGTAGCTTGTTTTGGAACCTTGGGGTCAAACTCACCAAACACGTTGAGTTGAGTATCATGAGTTTGAGCAATTCCCATGTCGCCTTCATAAGATCCTTCCCAACGGAAGGTATTACCCTCAGCGATTTCCAGTCCAGACAAGTCTAAGCCTTGGGATTCGAGTAATTCTATGTCAGTTTGCTTAAAATCCTGACCAACCACTCCAACTAAGCCAATCTTTCCCAGACTCAAGTATCGACCGTGGAAAGAACTTGCAATCCCAGCATAAACAGCAGAGCCACCCAAAGCATCCTCAACATTGCCTACTGGAGAAGTGACACTATCATAGGCAATACTACCAACCATCAATACGTCCACTTGCAACACCTCACCCAAGTAAATCTTGGTGATTCTCGATATACTGAATAGTTATGTCTCGGTTCAAGAAATCATTTTCATCCATTATTCTGCGATGCAGGGGAATCAAATGCTTAACACCGGTAATCTGGGTTTCATCTAGTGCAGTGCGCATTCTCCGTATGGCATCCTCCCTGTCGTGTCCCCAGGTAAGTAATTTAGCTAGCAGTGAGTCAAAACATCCAGGCATCTCATAGCCGGGATGGGCATGAGTATCGCATCTTATTCCAAATCCAGAGGGGAAATGACAATCCCACAAGCGACCCGGACTTGGAACGAATTCTTTGGGGTCCTCAGCATTCAATCGACACTGAATCGCATGTCCCCGCCATGAGATATCCGCCTGAGACAACGGCAACTCCTCGCCCTGAGCAACTCTTATGCCTAATTCAACTAGGTTGTAGCCAGTAATCAGTTCAGTTACTGTATGCTCCACCTGAACTCTTGGATTCACCTCTAAAAAGTAAAACTCGCCATTGGCATCTCGAAGAAACTCGAATGTCGCTAATCCTTTGTAACCGACCGACTCTGCTCCCTTGCATACTAACTCACCTATTTCTCGGCGCTTCTCATCTGAAAGCCACGGGCCTTCCTCGACCAATTTTTGGTGACGACGTTGGATTGAGCAAAACCTCTCACCGAAGTGTATAGCCTTGTTACCATCTGCAAGCACCTGGAACTCCACATGCTGAGCACCCTGAATGTATTTTTCAACGAACACTCGCTCATCACCAAAGGCTGACTTTGCACGTGACATGCACAACTTGAGCGCACTGGCAAATTCTGATTCCTCGTTGACTATCTGCATCCCGATGCCACCGCCACCTGCGGCTGCTTTGATAATAACTGGATAGCCGATTTCATCGGCTAAATTGCTGGCGACTTTTTCATCGGAGATAGGCTCAGAGGAACCCTTTGCTACGGGCAAACCAGCGGCTTCCATCGCTGCTCTAGCCTCTATCTTGTCACCAAGTAGAGTAATCACATCGCTTGAGGGTCCAATAAAAGTGATGTCTTCTTCTGCAAGTCGTTTGACAAATTGCGCGTTTTCAGCTAGGAAACCATAACCTGGATGAACTGCATCACAGTTGAGTTCTTTCGCCGCATTGACAACAGCCTCGATGTCTAGGTATGAATCCAGTGGGTTTGTCCGATAATTTGGGTAGGCAATATCCGACATCATGACCGGAAGTGACAATCTATCCTCCTTGCCATGAATTATTGCTGCCTCAATCCCCATATCTCTCAGGGTTCTCAGTATTCGTAAGGCTATTTCACCGCGGTTAGCAATCAACACTCTGTTGAATCCCATAATCAACGGTAATCATCGGCAATCTATGAGTAAAACGGTTGGAAATGGCTGAATAATTACATCCGGAGTTGTCCAGACAAGCATCAGTAAACGTCACGGAGATAACGCTTCTGTTCTTTCATCATGGTCTTTTCAATGAAGTGTGTTGCATCCTCTTCAGACATATCACCGTGCTCCATGGCGATTTCAATAAGAGCTCTATGAACATCTTTTGCCATGTAGGTTTTATCGCCACAGATGTAGAAATAAGCACCATTTTCAAACCATTCCCAAACCTCAGCGCCATGTTCTTTAAGTCGATGCTGAACATAGATTTTCTCTTCTTGGTCTCTTGACCATGCGGTAGTGAATCGATACAAATGCCCGTTATCCAGCCAGGATTCTATGGTGTCTTTGTAGTAGAATTCGGTTTTTGATGATTGGTCACCAAAGAACAACCAATTTTTACCGGGCGCGTTGTCGTGGACCCGTTGTTCCATAAATGCTCTGAAAGGGGCTATTCCAGTTCCGGGGCCGAGCATGATGATGTCGGTAGATTTGTCTTCTGGTAAAACGAATGACTTTGTTGGAGACATGAATACTCCAACTCGTTTGGTGTCCGTTCCAATTTCATCTGCCATGAATTGAGTGCACAATCCACCACGATCTCTACCATGATAACTGAATCTGACAATTCCAACGGTTAGTTCTACTAGTCCGGGGTGTGCATCATGTGATGACGCTATTGAGTATAGTCTTGGTTTCAGCCTTCCAACGAGGTCTAGGAATTCTTCGGGAGTATATTTGACATCAAACTCTCTCATTATGTCAACATAATCGCGAGTCCACAAGTAATCCTCCATTGCTTTTGTGTCACTTATCAGGTGTTCAACTTTATCCGCAGGGTCATCCGAAGGTGCATTTGCAATAAGTTCAGGGGGCAATAATTCTTGATCGTTGGCGTTCCATTGATTTCCGCCTCTTGTTCTAGAGACGAATTTCACGGTAATTTTTAGGCCGCTGGAAACTACTTTTTCCGCTAATGACTGGACAAATTTCTTAGTAGCCATGTGGACTTCAAAATCAAGTTTTAGTGCTTCATATAAAGTGCGCGCTCCATTGTGGGTTGTGACTTGGTAATCACGGTCCCAGCCTTGTATTTGGATTAATTCTTCAACTATGTGAGGTGGATTTTCCGGCACTACCCCTAACGCGTCTCCGACTTTGTAATCTAAGCCCGAGTCACCTAATTCGAAAACTATGTGACGAGTTTCCTTTCTGGACCCTTCGCCATTTAGCACGTAATTTTCGATGATGTTGGTGAAGTATGGGTTCTTAGCGCTCCATTCAGACTTACCAGTCGGAACTTCGACGACCGTTTCTACTAACTCCTCCGCAACTTCAGGGACTGATACCTCAACAGCAGCAGCAGGAGCGATCTCCAGCGCCGTCATTGCAGGTATGGCTTTGTCAACCCACTGTTGCCATTCTGGTTCAAAATCAACATCACAAAGCTGAATTTCAGTGGTTCTACTGGCGCCTAATTCGTGGAGTTTGTTATCCCAATCTATTCCCGCTTGACAGAACTCATCATATGATGTGTCACCAATAGCACAGACCGAGTAGTGAACACCACTTAGTTGAGGATTTAGCGAGCAAACGGATTGCCAGAGGTCTTCTGCATTATCAGGCATTTCTCCCTCGCCCCAAGTTGACGTAATAATTAGTATTCTCTTGTGAGCACTAAGATTTGCTGCATTAAATCCGTCCATGTCAAAAATTTGAGAAACCAATCCTGCTTTGTCCGCTAATTTCTTGGTGTTTTCCGCTAATTCTTCAGCATTGCCAGTTTGCGAACCAAATAAAATTGCTAGCGAATTATCATTGTTGTTTGCCATCTTGTGACCCCCGCCCCGCTACGAGCATTAAGCCCTACCGGAGGGGGTAATTGAAGGTTCGGAAATACCATATTTAGAACCCCGAAAACTACCGATTATAACAAGACCTAGAACAAGTTGGCAAGACTATGGCGCATGAAATAACGATGCTTGGCACAGGCAATGCATTTCTGCCAAACGGCAGACACCATTCGTTTGCGATTATTGATGGCCAGCATATCATTGATGCCCCTCCCACAGCGGTTAAATCTATCAGAGAAAACGGTATCAAGATTAGCGATATCAAAACTATTTTCATTACTCATCTACACGGTGACCACATTTTTGGAATCCCATTCCTGTTGTTGGAGAGGACATATATCTCCGATCGCAACTTCGAACATCCGTTGACGATTGTTGCTGCGCCCGGTGCCAGAGCGAGGATAGAACAGGTTTGTGAGATAGCTTATCCCGGATCTTTGGATAAAATCCTCGCTCATATAAACTGGATTGAAGATACCGATGGCGTTACTGATGATGGTTGGAGTTGGAATAGATTTGAAGTAAATCACACTGCTGCAGTAGACCCGTTTGGCTACACTTTCACTTCCCGAAATGGGGCAAAATTTGTCCACAGTGGTGATTCCGGGCCGTGCGACCCGCTTCACTCGGCCATAGAAGACACCGATATGGTAATTATCGAAATGTCAGTTCCAGAATGGGTACCAAGTAAAGAACATCACAAACCGTCTGATATCACGTCAATCAGCGCTAAATATCCAAAAACTAAGTTTATCATAACTCATACCTACATTGACAGCAAACATTCTCGATCCCCAGCGATTACTGAAAAGACATTCCCGAACCATCCTCAAAATGTAATTCACGCTGAGGATGGTCAACGCTTAATTTGGGATGGCTCTTGGAAAATATAACAATTCGCTAAACGGTATGTTTCTATCTTTTACCTGCCAAATCCGATTGTGAAAAAAAATCCGGAAGGTATGCTTATGAGGGGGACTCGGACTGCGAGGTTTGTTGCGCATTTCCCCACTGCGGGTCCTGCGTTGTTAGTTAGGAGAGAAAAGGATGACTGAAAACATATTCGATGGTTATCTATCTCGTAAAACTCTATTTCAGAACAAAGAATTTCTCCGTCACAATTACAACCCCAGTAATCTACCACACAGAAAAAACGAGATTGATACCCTGTCTTTCAATTTGGTTGAAGCTCTCAAAGGGCATATACCGTCAAACATGACACTGTATGGCGTCACAGGAGCGGGCAAAACTGCTGTTACGAATTATGTCTGTAGTCAATTAGAAGAGAAAGGCCAACAACTAAATCGTTCAGTGCAGACAGTGATTGTCAACTGCCGACAAATCGCTACACAATATCGCGTCTTGAGCCATATTGGAAACTCACTTCTCGAAGATCATGAAATCGACGAAATACCATTTACTGGTTGGCCAACAGACCGTGTATTTAGCGAGTTAGTAAAAAGGATGGATTCTCGCCAAGGCGTGTTCATAATTGTGCTCGATGAGATTGACCACCTGGTCAGAAAAGCCGGCGATGATTTACTGTACAATCTAACCAACCTCAATTCCTCACTCAAGAAAGCAAGATCGTGCGTGATTGGGATTTCCAATGACCTCAAATTTACCGACTTTCTAGACCCAAGAGTAAGATCAAGGCTCGGTCAACTAGATGTGGTTTTCAACCCATACGATGCTCAGCAACTTCAAGACATCCTGCGTGAAAGAGCAAAGATTGCTCTTCACAATGAAGTAATCGGGGATGGGGTCATTGAAATGTGTGCTGCTTTGGCTGCGCAGGAGCATGGGGACGCACGCTGTGCACTCGATCTCCTACGCGTTTCAGCCGAAAAAGCTGAACTAAGTGGTTCACCAATGGTTGAACAAAACCATGTGAAAATTGCTCAGCACCAAATCGAAGCGGACCAGATGACCCCAGTCATAGCGAAATTGCCAAATCAGCAAAAAATAGTCTTAGCAGCGATTCTAATCAATGAAAAGAATGGACTCAAAAACATCCAGACCGGAGAAGTCTACTCCATCTATTCACAAGCATGTCGCCACCTCGGGACTAATGCACTAACACAACGAAGAGTTTCTGGTCTTATATCGAGCCTAGACATGCTTGGATTAATCACTGCCAGAACCATAAGTAAAGGCCGTTACGGCCGCTCAAAAGAAATCAACTCGTGCATACCACAAAATATCGACCCTGTAGATATCATGGTTGAATCTGAGTCAGAATTAGAAGACATATTCAATGGGACCTACAAATACCAGACAAGATTGTGAGGTTTATTTCACTTATTTCTGTTCGGTGTCCTTATAATAACATGGCAGGTGGGCGACGCATGAGCGACATGGATGATACCGATGAAGGGTTCGCTCAGATGGTAATGAACCCATCAAGGACACTATCCAACTGGTTCGTTGGTTTGGGGGCTCTGGGAATATTCCTTGCTGTGCTTAACCTCGCCGGAGAAATTCACCCAAATTACCGGGTCTCATGGTCAGGAGTCTTAACATTTGAAATCACCAATAAAGCCTTCGAGGATATAGCAACTGCCCCATCATTTGTTCTATCTGATATTGTTTTTATTGTGATATGTGGAATATTCGCTG
>DUKK01000020.1 GCA_013329355.1 Candidatus Poseidoniaceae archaeon
ACTCATTTTATCCTGGATCACGATATGACGCTAGTAGTGCCCTCAATGAGGCAGAATCCATGATTACCTCAGGTGCCACCTGGCTAGACATTGGTGGCGAATCAACGCGTCCTGGCGCTTCTAAAGTTTCTATAGAAAGTGAAATTAATAGGATAATACCGGTAATAAAGAAGATTCACGAAAAGTATCCAGAAGTGCTAATATCTGTCGATACAAGAAATCACGAAGTAGCCCGGTTAGCAATTGAAAATGGCGCCGCAATGATCAATGATGTTTCCGGATTGCGTGACCAAAAGATGGTAGATTTAGTACTGGAAAAGGGATGTCTTGTGTGTATTATGCACATGCAAGGAGAGCCTGGCACTATGCAAGACCAACCACAATATGCAGATGTGATTGAAGATGTTGCTTATTACTTGGAATCAAGGGCTCAGGAATTGATTACTTGTGGCCACAGTAAAGACAAGATAGTAATCGATCCCGGAATAGGATTTGGGAAGAATCATGAGCATAATCTAGCCTTGATGCGCGCCGTTCGACGATTTAAAGCCTCAGGCTTTGGTCTACTTTGGGGTATCTCTCGCAAATCGGTGATTGGTCAACTTACCGGCAAATCCGACGTTAGTCAAAGATTGGCGGGGACTCTTGGTTCTTCGATTTTCGCGGCTTTGAACGGCGTTGATATTCTCCGTGTTCATGACATCGATGAACACAATGATATGTTCAACGTATACCAAGCACTGGCGGATTAAATTCCACCAAGCAACCCTGCGGCAGCAACCCAAGCACCAATCATACTGCCCAGATTGGTCAATGCTGTAACAAGTAATACACGTCCTGCTTTATTGGACCAAAAACTTCCCAGTGACTCTAATTTTAGAAACTGATGTAAGTCCTCCGCTGTTGGTTCAGCCACTTTTAGTTGCACATAGCCGGCAAACCAACCCGCAGCTAGGGTTGGATTAAGCGATGTAATCGGTGATGCGAGAGCAGCTGTCAACACAGCGAGAATATGTCCTCTAGCAATGATACAACCAATCGCGGCTAGTACTGCGTTTGCCAATGTCCAAACAGTGAATAACTCTACCAAATCAACACTGCTACCTTGATACAGGAAGTATCCAAATAGGCCAAATACAAATAATGGAATCAACCAAGGTACACTCTTAGACAAGGCCGAGCGCTTTGGTACGGTGGCAAGCTCATCCAGATTATCGGCCGGTTGGTTTGCTGAAAGAATATTCTCAATGCCACTTAAGTGTCCAGCACCAACCACAGCAAGGGTTCGCTTATCGCTATCAATTGCCAGTATCTTCTGAGCAAGATATGCATCTCTCTCATCAATTAATACCTCTCCTGCTCCAGGTGAAAAATCCTTTAATTCATTCATTAAATCAGATAATATATCCCGATTTTCTAGGATTTCATCTAGGTCAACTTCCAAGTCGTCCTCATCATCACCCAGCATTGAAAAAATTATCTTGAATTTCTCGCGAAACTTCATTTTTTTCCAAGCTCTGCGCAAAGTTGTTTGAATGTCACGGTCAATCAACTCAACCTGAAGTTCTAGTGATTGTGCAATACTTACAGCCTCGAGTAGTTCAGCTCCGGGTTGTTGGCCTTCATCTAAACCTAATTTCCTCTGCTCAGCAGCGAGTAGTGATTGTAGCAACACGAGTGGCGCTTTCCCTTCTTTGATTACCTTGAGTAAGCCCTCCTTGTCCAATCTTCGACCGCTCACCAGTGAATCATATCGAGACTTACACAATTCAACGGCGACGACATCAGGATTAAACTCAGCAATTTGCTGTTTAACTGCCTCTACACTCTTGGTTGAAATGTGGGCTGTTCCCAGTAAACGCAAATTATGATTTATTTCAACAACCATAGAGTCTGGCATAAGATTACCTCAATCAACAAAAATCCTGTGCAGCATAGTTTTCATTTCAGCCATCACTAAATCAATATGTTCCTGCTCTGTGTTATTATCACGCTGAGCAATTATGTCTAGTGGTATTTGTCCACCTCCAAGTGATTTATGACCGCCGGCCAAGCCGTCAGGAAAATTACTTGAAAGTAATTTCCCGACATGCAATTCAGATTTGTTTGACCTGACAGATAAGATGACTTTGCCTCGCTTGATGCCAAAAGCCACAACCGTATCAATACCCTCGGTTGGTAGTAAGAAATCAGCAATTTGAGCAAGTGAATCCCTATTCATCAAATTTTGCACGGGAGCTAAAATGAGACTATCTACTTGGACTTTATCATTCAGTGCGGTAGCAAATGATTCAAGTGCCTGGATTGACCTTGGTGGCATCTCAATTGCTCTAAGTTTATCTTTGTCAACCCAGGCATTTATCCATAGTAAAGCTCTGACATCTACCGCGTTGAAATTCCTGGTAAATCCAAGAGTATCTGTCTTGATGCCAAACGCCAAAGCAGTAGCAACGGTGGGATTCATATGAAAATCACTACTCATCAGCAGTGATGCAACCATTGATGAGGTTGATGAGTATTCTGAGCTGACCATTGCCAAGTCAGCAGTAACCGAGTCGTCTACGGAGTGGTGGTCGATTATGATATGAGGGATGCAATCTTTTGGTAGAATGTTATTAGCCCCCGGCCGATGAAAGTCTACAGCAACGATGATGTCTGATTCTTTAATCAAATCAGTTATCTCCCAATCCAAGATAATCCTTCTAACTGGTATTGCTAATTCCTTCACCATTGCTTGATTTTGGTGATGCTCTATCATTCCACCATGAACAATTTGGGAGGAGTGACCGTGACTTGAGAACAATTCGCTCATGGCCAAAGCTGAGGCTAATGCATCTGGGTCAGGATTATCATGACAAAATATCGATACTTTACTATTTTCAGATATAGAACGCAGATAATTTTCCAAGGTCAAAGCGCCTTCCTTTCTTTCCCAACCACGAATTCTATCCTGCATTGCAGAAAATGAAATATCGTCAATGCTGATTAAGTCATAGCCATCCCCTTCGATTGGAATTGTGGTCAAAATTGGGACATTGGGCCACTTGCGCTTGATA
>DUKK01000004.1 GCA_013329355.1 Candidatus Poseidoniaceae archaeon
CAAAATAATGGAGGACGCATTTGATAATGTCCCAGGAGCCAAGGAACATCCCGCTCTCTGCCATCTTTATTGCCACGCCCTCGAACTATCTCCATACCCAGAAAAGGCCTTGCCAGCAGCCGATGTTCTCAGAACTCTGATGCCGGGCTGTGGCCACTTAGTACATATGCCATCACACATTGATGCATGGGTTGGTCAGTGGAAAGAAGCGATTGACTGTAACATTGCTGCGGTCGAAGCAGACGACAAATATGTTGAATTGACAGGTAATGAATCACAGTTTTACAAGTTCTATCGAATGCATAATCACCACTTTGTTGTATGGTGTGCAATGTTTGACGGTCAGTACGAAACTGCGCTGAAATATGCCAGAAAAGCAGTTGATACCCTTCCAGCAGGCGATGCAAATCACGGAGCTCAGTTTATGCTTGCAGGAATAATACCAATGGGTGCGATATTTTTGGAATCTTACGTAACTATGCCGTGGCATGTTATGATTAGATTCGGCAAGTGGGATGAAATCCTAGCCGAACCAATGTATTCCGATAGGGATGTTTTCCCGGCAACTATTGCGACTCAGCACTATGCACGAGGAGTTGCATATGCATCCAAAGGCATGGTTCCAGAAGCAGAGGCCGAGCAGGCTTTGTTCCAAGAGGCATTGCAAAACCCTGCGCTAGCAGGACGCATGATGCATAATAACTTCATGTATCAAGACCCAGCAGAAGGGCCGTCAATTCTAAATGTCAATGCCGCAATTCTTGAGGCTGAAATTGAATATCGTAGACAGTTCTTGGCAAAGGCAGCAGGTGAGCCACACGACTTCACTGCAGCGTTTGACGAATTACGTCGTGGTGTTGATCTTTCACTGAATTTGGCTTACAATGAACCATGGGGCCAAATGCAACCTGTCAGACATATTTTAGGTGCGCTACTGTTCGAGCAGGGCCACATTGAAGAGGCAGAAGAAGTGTACCGTGCGGACATTAAATTGTGGAAAGACAACATGTGGGGACTACTCGGTCTCAAACTGTGCTTAGAGGCTCGTGGTGATGCACCTGACGAATTGGCTGCGGTTACTGCGCTATTCAACGAGCGCAGTTCAAGGGCTGACATCGTGCCGGCAAAGACGTGTTTCTGCGCTCAGGACGCGCTTGAGAAGAGCTGTTGCGACTGAACCAAATCAGCGTTAGTTTGTTAAAATTAGCACTATTGGTTAAACCATGGCCATCACTGCGCGAGCCTTGCTACTGTGCTGTCTGATGGCTACGTTGCCACTGACGGGTTGTATTACCACAGAAGCCCCAACTCCTCAACTGATGATTGAAGAGAACGAGCCATCTGCTGAAGTTTGCTCTTTACCCTCTGAGGCTGTAACTCAAACCAGTATGTTAGTCACGGTGAATGGTGTTGAGCGACAATTTAGATTATCCGTTCCGTCATCAGATGCTGGCACCAAACTAGCGCTTATCATTGCCTTCCATGGAGGTGGTGGAGCTGGGGAAGACTTCCAGCAGCAAAATGAATTCGACCAATTGGGTGAGCAAGAGAAGTTCATCATGGCCTATGCCATTGCTGAAGATGGCAGAACCAGTGCTGAAGGTGAGTGGTTCTTGAATACCGCAGCAACCTCACGCGCAGACAATGATTTTACTGAAGCCATTGTAGATAATCTGTCATCACAATACTGTGTAGATCAAGACCGACTATACGGTATAGGATATTCTCTAGGTTCGATGTATACCTATGAGATTGCTTGTCAATTAAATCACCGATTTGCTGCTGTGGCGTCATTTGCTGGCACAATGCCGGTCGATCCTGAAACCTGTGACCTAATCGGGGGTATGGGGGTGTTACACATACATGGGAAACTAGACTACATCATTGATTATGATGATGACTGGGATTGGAAGGACGGTGAGCATGAGGGTGTTGGAACAATGAGTAGTGTTCCAGGTATGATTGATGCATGGTCGATGCGAGCCAATTGTGGTTCAAGTGAGACAGATGCGGATTTCTTCCTTGAGCACATAACTCACAGCGATTGCTTCGGTGGAGCAAGAGTGGAGCACTACGGTATGGAATTGTGGGAGCACACTTGGCCTGATGAGGTTGATGGGACTCCGACTTATCAGCTAATGTGGGATTTTCTCAGCGATTTCACCAACTAGTATAGAGAAATCGTCCAGATGAGATCAGAGTAGGTCGACTCTAACAGGGTTAACTGTTACGTCGCCTTCAGCCTTGGAGGTGCTTCTGTGTGAAACATACAGTAGGTAAGACAGTGTAACACAAACCATTGGTGCAAACAACAGTGGTAGTAGAACAGTCAAAGATTGCATGATAAAGAAAGCACTAAGGCTGACAAATCCAAGTATTATCCCGATAAAATTTGCCACCGGGAAAGCAGCATTTTCGTCCATTTTTTTGCGCAGCATAACTAAGACATAACCTTCGAGGTTTATATCATTGTGTTTTTCAAAATCTGGTGCATTAGCGAACTACTAGTTTGGCTGAGCCTACCCAAAATTAACAAATTCAAGGATGTAGACGACATACTCAGAGAGTATTCATGAATACCTCGAGCCGTTGACAAAAATTAGGTTGATTAAAAATTGGTAGATTAAAAACCACACAATTCCAACTATTCCTATGTATAGCAGAGATGGGTCCTCACCCCCTGAAATGAAAGAGTAAGCGATAATCGCTACGCCTAGTCCCACGGCAAAGAAAACGCGGTAAAAGATAGTTGCAACAATACTGCCTCGAGCAGATAACTCCTTCCAACCGTTGAAGCCAAACCATTCCTGAATAAAACCCATAACAGGTGATTGATTGAAAGTTATTTTATTATGTTTGAGCCGGTTATTGCCATTTTCATGTTTACTTTGCATAAAATTAATTTTTTCATCTACTCAAATTCGACAGAGAATTCAGCGAAAGAGTATGCTGAAGGTAAACCAAATACCCATTAGACATAGGACGATAAGAATCACTGCGGCTTCAAAGAGTAAATAGTGAACCACTCCCTCTCCGAGACTTGACTTCTTGCCCTTTTTGATAATACGACCACGTGAGTTCTTGGTGAAATATTTATTACATTGAGGGCACTTCACATTGCCTTGGTAGCCGTGCGGTATACGTAATCTTCGCTTGCAGAATGGGCAGTCAAGAATATCCTTTACTGGTGATTCTTGCTCGTTTTGCGTCGAGTGTTTGTCAATCCATAGATTCGCTTCCTGATTTTGTTGCTGTATAGTATATGCATGAACATGCTCCTCTGATACCGGCGGTGGAATCTCGATTATGCGCCTCATCGAAACGACTCCTTGCGAGACTAACTTCTCGGTGCAAATTGATAAAATATCTCCCGCCATGAATGGGTAAACCATTTACTATGGGTAAATGAAGGAGGAGGGATTAGATAATAGCTCAATAAAAATAATCAATATTGAGAGTAAAATTACAACGCCTGAAATAAGTGCTATAACGATAAAGTAAAACGTATTTAGGTATGCATCTGAGCCGACATAACTTGTCTTACCAATTCTCAAAATTGCGTACATTACCATTCCAATAAAAATCAATATTGCGAGCGTGTCTATATACGGAGTGTCAAGTAAAATTACCCATATTATTGTAAACAATGGCAACGCGATGAACCATCGTATCGTAGGTTCTGGTTGTACATTGGTAGTATCTGTGACCACTATATCATCACGTATCTTCCTGTCGCCTCTGTTAGATGTCGTCTCCTCTATTGAATGCTTTTCAACCCACTGTTCGGCGGCAGATATCTGCTCTAATTCAGCAAGATATGTTGCTTTATTTTCTTCTAATATCGGCGGTGGAATATCTAATTCTGGAAAAATACGTTCAGGCTTACCTTCTTGTTTTGTGTTCTTTTTGTTTGGACCTAAGATGTGATGGACAATAAATGGATCAAAAAATAGCACCATCCATATTGTAAAACTTATCCACTCCGTTTCTTCATTTGAAATGGTCAATGCTGATAGTAAAATGAGCAGCGCAGTAATGACTAGATGAATAATCGGTTGGGCCAAGAGTCTGCGTAGCGTACTCATAGTTAACCCCTCTTGATGGATTATCGAGGCGAATTGGTAATCATAAATTATCTCCCTACGTGTGATGCAGGTTATATCGGAAGATTGACCGAATTAGACACATATAATTGCAGTTTAGATAGCTACCTCACTCCTGGAGATTATGTCTTTGTCGTTCATAATTTCTGATGATTGTAAACTCACAAGGGTTGTTGGCGGTTGAATCTTAATGTTTAGTGTCCTAGGATTTACGTGAGCGGCCCAATAAGTCCTGATGGCACTCAAATATGGAATGGGGTTTCATGGGTTCCTTTGAATCAAAACCAAATTTACCAACAGGGTTTGAATCCCAATTTACAGAACATGCCTAGAGTTGTGACTATCCAAAACAAATCTAACAATGCTGGAGTGTTTCTAATTGTGGGATTTTTCTGCTTGAGTGTGGTCTTTGCTGGAGTGTTTTATGTTATTGATTCAAGTGATGAAAGAGATAAAAAAACCGTAATAGTTTCAGAATTTGTGGTTACTGAAGAAAACATATGGAACGGTGAAACTACGATTTTATGTAATGAAAGCAATACACTAATATCTCCGAATTCGCACTTTGCTTGTGAAATTAATCTCGCTGGAATGCCTCAAATTGACATCTCATTTTCTTTAAGTTCAGACAATCATACTGTTAATCTGCTAACTATGACTAAAGAAGAATATCAAAAGTTCACTGATGGATTAGATTCGGAATATATTGGGAAATTAAGTGCATTGGATGTTACAAATACAGATTTAAGTAACGGGCTTGACACTGGCGAGTATGTGATTATAATACATAATTACTGAGACGATTAGACTCACAAGAGTTCAAACCCCCTA
>DUKK01000082.1 GCA_013329355.1 Candidatus Poseidoniaceae archaeon
ATGACGGTGTCATCGTAGACACTTTTGCCGATAATAACCATCTGCAGGTTACCACTTACTCCAGTATCAAACGAAAACTCCACTGTTACATTGTAACTTGCTCCGCTATCAATAATGGGAGTGAATTGCCCATCCACAAGGTTGGTAAATTGTGCGTTCATACCTTGTGGTAAATTTAGACTCATGTCAAATGTGTCTGGGATATTTCCATTGTTGGTTACCTCAAAAGTCATCGATTGAGCAATATCACCGGGAATATAAGATTGATCTGATATATCGGTTTCAACATTTACGCTGGCTGTCTTCCTTATTTCCACCGGAATAACCTCGTTTACTGTCAAACTCGGGTCATCAACATTGGTTGCGGTAACAATTACCTCGTAGAATCCTTCCGGAAGACCCGTTGGCATGGGCAGTTTGAGGTAGAAGGGCCAGGATCCATCCCACTCATCTAACAGAGGTGATTGTAAGGTATCGACATATGCTCCGGATTGGCGATATTTGAGCGGAAAATCATTGGTCACACTTATGTTATATGATTCTTCATCGTTACCACTATTGTGTAGTGTCATCAGAATTGATTTTTCTTGGTCATTAGCATAGCCCTCGACAAATAATCGACCATTGTCGTCACTAAACAAGGCGAAGCTGGCTTCTAGGTCAAAATCACGATAGATTGGGACATCAATTATCCTCGTCAGCAGTGTAGTTCCTACCACATCTCCGCTAGTTCTAGAGGCTCTAATGCTGAGGTCGACTTGACCGGGTGAGGCCTGTTCCTCTGCAGAGACTAACAAATTCAGATTTGCTGATGTTCCCTTAAGCATAAATATCGACGTTATCGCATTACCTAACTCATCTTGGACTGTTCCAGACCATAGATCTTCGCTGAATGTCGCTGCAAGTTGGAATGTCGAATCCAAATTACCCGTGTTGAATACGGTAAAAGGCAGCAATTGGGATTCACCGGGGTTCATAGTGAGAGCAATCTGAGGCGCAGTTGATGTCAGTTTAACGCTGTACTGCGAGTTAATTGACACCGTTGTTGTAACACGAGCCTTTTCTCCAGTGTTGGCCGAACTTGCGTCGGTAAACCAGAGTTCCCAGTCTTGGATTTGAACATCGGAACCGGGCGGTATCGACAGGTTAGCCCAAACTTCTGTGGTCTCAAACGGTCCGATTGGTGGAATAACTACATTGAAATCATTATCATTGGGATTTGTCGTATCTAATCTCAATTGGGGGACTACCGGGTCCATCCAAGATGCGTTGGTAACATTAGTTTGTGCACGGAATTGGACGTTTTTATATCCATTATTAGTTACCAGACATTTCCAAGAAACAAGATCATTCGGCACTGTTTCAAAGCCACCAACCGGATTGTCACAGTTTGCTGATAGGGTATATCCGTCTACCTTGGAGATCCCAAACTGAACGAAGTCGTCAAAATGCATACCTTGGGTCGCACCCGAGCTATCCGAACGCAATACAACACCGAAACTCCAGGAATTACCACCAAGCAGTAAATCTGGGTTCAACAATGCAGGGTTTTGCGACCAGACAGTTTGCGGGTCCCAAGAGATATTCTTCCACTGCCCGGGCACAGGGCTGGGATTGATTGCTGCAACATCCCAGTTTACTGATTGCAATGGGTCAGAAAAATTGCCGTTACCATTCCAAAATTCAAGATACGCTGCATCTCCTGCTCCCATGGTGCCCCACGCTTGCAAGTGCACCTGGGTGGAGATGTATTCTTGGGATTTGAATAATACCCTACATACCCAAATCCCTTCAATTTGAGCCAGGCCCGAATCTAAGGCATCACCACTGCAATCCTGAGTTGGATTTCTGTAGGAATACACCAGTCTATCAAATGCACTTGATGGGTAAGTATTGCCGCCTGGCAGCGACATTCGCCAGTGTGAATCACCTACTGCGGAATCGCCCGTATCTTCATACCAAGAACCGTAATCGTTGGCATCACCACCTCCAATAGGGTAGCGTGCTGGTCTAAATGTTATGGTAGACCCTGATGCCTCACCGTCCATGAGGTCCTTGTATACTGCAATGGGGACCTGCTTTTCCATGATGTCATTGTCATTCCTATCATCGTTGGTGAAATTGACCGATGCTCTGAGTATCAGACCTCCTGTTAGTTCATTATTCGTTGTATTCAAAACTGAATGGGCAACTTGTGGATTCCACAATATGGCATTTTGATCCTTACCGCCACCCGGCATCAAATCAGTAGTCCACGTGAATGTTTCAATAACAAAGCCAATAGGATGAACAATCTCTAGTTTTGCATCAGTTTGCTTCTGCGTCCCGGTCACCGCACCATCTTTGTAAACTGTAACTATTACTTCGATCTCATCATTTTGTAACATGTAACCTTGAATTGAGCCGTCGGGTTGAATCCACCTCTCGGTAGATGATGATTCATTGCCAAGTTCTATGCTGAAGATACTAAAATCGTCTTTAGAGCCACCACGAGCTGATGCTGCCTCGACATCAGGAACATAATTTAACGCTAGAGTTTGCAATAATAGTAGCGTTACAAGGGAAATTGAAGATAGTCTTCGCATTAGCATCAACAACCATCCCATGAGCATTTAATTGATGAAACTAATTGTTGGTTGTCTGCGTTATTATCTACCGATAATTTACTTGAAACCTCTAACCACTGGTTCATCATGTGAAGGTTTTGTTGCCTGCTGACCAAAGTCGCCATCAAAAAAATGCTCAAAGCCAAATTCATCCGGCTCATCAACCTCTAATTCAGACTCACTCTTCGTTTCAAGAGCAGGATGCTGAGCAGTTTTTTGCTCACCGTGATCATGATTAGTATCGGAGTTGATTGGATGGTCCGGGCGGGGCACAAATTTAGCCACTGTCTCGGTAATTTCAGGAGCAATGATTGTATTTGCTAAATTATTCACCGAGTTCGCCAAATTTTGTTCTCTGGTCTCTTGTAACTCTAAATTCTCAGCCATCCATTCTGGTGGATCGCCTGAACCTGCACCTAGTACCGCAAGAGTGGTAAAGGTTGCTAATGGAATTACAGCGAGAGCAGCGATGAGATCTAAGAAGGAGGTTTCTGGTATCGAACCGATATTGAGTGTGGATTCAAAAAAAGATTTCTCGAAATCAATATTCAAATCTATATCAGAGCCAATCCAACCCAAAACTACCACACTCGCCATTCTGCCCATCAGCCAAAGAATAAGCACTGGAGCGAGCCAAGAAATTTTGGTCATTGAAATTAACCACTTTCTAGTAAAAGATGCTATTCCGATGTATTTTCCCGCAATTTTAGGATAATATTTCATCACTAAACCAAGGGTAAAGATATACAAAATCAATGCCAACTCCAATCGGCGGTTTTCTCTCATAACCGTGTCTGGAACCATTAACACCATTGCTAGGGGCAAAGTTGCGAGTAACACTTGGAAGGGTACTGCAAGTAAAATCAATCCCCCGTGAGTGGAAATTATTGAGTGACCTTGTTGCCATCGTTGATGAGCAAGCACGGTTATCTGACCGTGCGGAGAATTGGCATAATTTTGTCTTGCTACTCGCCTCTGAGTGGCACTTCGCTGTGAACGAGAAAACCGCAAAAATTTGAACCAGCCTCCGCTCTCGATAACAATTAATGGTGTGTATCCACCAATTATCAAGGCTAACAATAAAGCAACCATTCCATACATCAGTGAAGCTGCTGTAATCCAAGGAATCATTTCTTTCTGGAATGTAATGTTGATGCTTTCACCAAAAAAACTGAAATCAAACAAATATGTTAGCGTGAAAGCAATTAATGGGGTGAGAAATACTTGGCAAAGCGCGACCACAGTCAACCACAATCGAGCGCTGAACGGTTTTTTACGTCCAACACCCGCCATAAGTTGACCTTGATTCAATCAATTATCAAAGATTGCTGAAACAGGTGCTAGAAATCATGTGATTTGGCAGTCACTTCATTCCTCGGAATCATCGGGTTTTGTCGTGTCACCGACATCATTAGAGATGATTGGATAGCCGTCTGAGAGGAGTAACCTTGTTGCTCCAACAAAGAATCCATCTTGCCTTTTTCGACCCAAATCTGGCCTGGGCATAGTGTCAAGGACTTTGCTGCATGTTATGCAGGACACCGCCATTATACCCCACTCTGGTTGTGGATTATCACAACACTTGGACTCGCCGTTTGATTCATCCATAACAACTTGTAATCGCTGAGCAATTCCCATTGTCCAAGGAGGGTCTTGGCCACCAGCGAAAGTCTGTAATCGAGACAGGATATACCACCCTGATGAAATCCATAATCCAAATCCAAACGCAGCATTTCCCCATTTTATTGAAGCCAATCCGAACAATAGAGGAATGGTTGCTACAACGAAACCCATCCAGTAAATCATTCTCATGTGCAGGACTCGCTGGGTTAATTTGGGCGATAATGGAACTGGTTCGGGGTGTTCCGGGAAAGCGGTGTTAAACCCCCTGCCTCTAGTAACCAGAATAATTGGTAGGCGAGGAAACATAAAAGCAATAATAAAACCGGTTGAAAAGTATGTTAGTGGCATCACCAATGACATATATCAATCACAACCTCTACCCTATGCTTAATTTTGTGAAAATGTGTGATTATTGTCGCCTATTTTGAGTGGATCTTGACAATCAAGAAACATTGTTTTGGCAATCATAAGTGCTTCGTCTTTCACCAAAATAATCACCCTGAATCAGGTCCCTTCGAGCAATTCAGCGTCGACTACTGAGGCGATATCTACATCGTCTTTCAAGACCTTATCAATAGACTCATTGCTATCAAGCGTTAATGTCTCAGGGTTGTTGGTCCTACCAAACCAAAGCAGCAAACCAACAATAGTGAATAACGCAATAAAGATGAAGTCAAGATGGAACCGTTCAAACCATGATTCCGCATAACCGCCGCTTTCACCTGCACCGGCGACCATAATTATCACTGGAAGGGACTGGCCGTCATCACTCATACCTCTGAACTCTAAGGTATTGTTACCCGATGGTAGCTTGTCTGTATCCAAAGCAATGGACCAGGAAAATCTCTGCAGTGCCCCAAGAGAACCATTAGTCTCTTCATATGCGACCGACATCCAGTCGCCACCATTAATCCGATACTCTACTGCGTTAACCGAACCAACCTGATTCCAAGCAATGCCGTTGTAGACAGTGAGTCCAGATTGATTGTCAATAGTAACCGATTCAATGTGGACTTGATTATGAACATCAATTTGACCTGTTAGGTTTTGATTCTTTAACTCCAATGATAGCTTAACTGCTTCGTAAGCATCTACTAAGCCCCAGCCAAAATCACGATTCCAGTATGGGTCGACATCCGGTTGAGTTGCCTCACCTTTTCGTTCAGCAGTAAATTTGAGAATCTCCTTCATTTCAAACGGCGATAAATCAGGATTTGCTTCAATCATCAACGCCAGAATTCCCGAAACGGAGGGAGTGGCGTAAGAAGTTCCTGAACCTCTGCTGGTGTAGGTGTTTGATGAGGCGTCACCACCGAGGAAATTGTTGCAACCACCAGAGGTAACGCAACCCTCTGCCTGGATGATATTGGTACCGGGCGCAGTTATTTCTGGTTTTAGTTCATTTAGCGGGTTGCCGTCACCGTTGTCCCTTCGAGGACCGCGTGATGAATATGAAGCGATAGTATCGTCATCCCTAGTTATCGTATTTCCATCATCTGTGGCCCCGACTGTAATAGAAAGATCCGATGATCCCATACCCGAAAGACCGTCGTTGCTCGGCCCATCGTTACCGGCAGCAACGCTCACGACTACGCCCTCTTCCATTGCCGCATCAAGTATCATACTATGCATATCAGAGCCATCTGACCCACCTCCTTCATGGGAGGTTATGCCCCAAGAAAGAGAAATTATGTCGATTCCGTGCAGGCTCTCATCAACGCCCGCCCATGCCGTGTCTTTGTTGTCAATAATCCACTGGATACCGTTCATGGCAGACTCGTAAAATTCCTGTTCGAGAATATAGTTTTCAAACGGTCCCGCGCCTGCGTCCGTACCGATTCTTACGTCAACTAGGGATGAATCCGGAGCAGAACCGTAGAATTCACTCTGACTCCCATCTGCGTCAATGCCTGTTGCAGAGGACATACCAATACAGGCTGTGCCATGTTGGTTACCATCATCGGGATCATATGACCCATCAGTCTCCCTGGCGCCTAATCCTGCTGCAACACATGTTGGGTCGGTGTGAAGATAGCACACTGCATCATATCCCGCAACGAACTTTCCAACTAGACCAGGGTGCTCGTTATCGACACCGGTATCGACCATGGCAATATTTACCCCTTTCCCAGTAACGCCGAAATTCCACGCTGCATCAGGATAAATAGAAGAGTTGCGCGCTTTAACATTGGGTGTTTGAATATCGCCATAAAACACCACTGTACCATAATGATGAACCATCACAACATCCTTCAGGCCTGCAATAGTTTCGGCAACAGACGCATCATGAATCCCAATCAGAACGGCATCGATGGATTCTAACACATCGACGACCTCAATTCCTATATCGGCTAAATCTTCCAAATTGGCCTGATCAACCTCGTTTAGGTATGATATACCCATCCCAACCGGGACTTCCGAGCGTTCGATAGAATCATGAATATGATTGTTATTTTTATCGTACGCAGAGCGCTCAAACCACGGTTGCTGCTGGTCTAACCAGATTGGATTCGATTGATGTGGGATATCCATGGTATAATCGGCATCCAACCAAACCATACCTGAATCATCACCTACGATCCACTCTGCTCGATAATTAATCGAGTCGTTGTGTATTGACCCAGTAAGTGGTAGAAAGATGACTGCAAAAAGAACTACGGCTACTAATCGTTTCATTTGTATCCCCCGTGTTATGCAGCAACCACTCACACATCAAGATATTCATGCTTTGTTAAATGGTGGGAGCAGAGGGATTTGAACCCCCCCCAGCGGATTTCTTCTGAAACTGCGCATCAGATGGGCAGTCTGCAGGATTGCAACGGGTCGGCGCTCCAGTTGGTCATCAACTTCAGCAAACCCACTCGTCGTCATTCCCGTGCAACTGGAGCCCGCGATACTACCAAGCTATACTATACTCCCTTGTGTTACCCAAAGCATCAGTTCTTTGCCTGTCGGCGTGCACGCTTTCGGCGTCGCAACTTCTTTTTGCGCCACTTCCAACGTTGGTTGCCGGTTTTTTTCCAAGCACGTGAGCCTCGCTTCATGGTGAACAGGCCTCCCACTTGCCTTCCCTATATGAGAGCATCGGGCGACGCAGGAACCCTTGTGCCTCGGTCAACTGCGCAACACTTCTGGAGCCTTTCCTGGGTCACGTGGGGTGACCAACGACTTGATGCCGAACAGAAATCGAGTAAATCGTGATCGTTTCAACACCTCAAACGAGAGCCAGCACCCCAGCACGACCAAGATCCACGTCGCTACCACGGCCACCATTCCTTCGAGCCCAATGGATTTTGAAAAGGAAAGGAAGGCAAACGTGAGCGGCATGTGAACGATGTAGAACGGGTAGACGCCCTGATTCAGATAGGCCAAGTAAGGGCTCGGGTGATTGAGGTAGCGCGCCCCGAGCGCGAACACAAGGATGCACCAACACCATGCGTGGAAGGCATGAACAAAGCACCCAAACAGTGTCATCAGGTTGTGAGGAACCACGCCGGATTCAATCCATCCCCCGTCCACGTACGGTACGCCATCGGCGTGTTGTTGCACGCGGAGCCAGAGGAACGCCAGCGTGAACACGAACGTCATGCCAACGATGGCGTTGAACCTTAGATTGAGGAGTCGGTAATAGGCCTCGCTGGCCATCATGCATGCATAACCAAACGCAAAGAAGCAGAGGAACCACATCCATTCGTAGCCTGAACCGAGAAAACCCGGCATCCACGGTTTGAGCGCCCATTCCACCGTGGTCAGCACGATGGGAAAGACCAACAAGACCCCCCAACCGTTCAGCCAGTCAAACGATGTTTTCAGGACGGACACGAGGCGGCCCTGGGGGTTCGTTTGAGCGACGTGAAAGAGCGGGACGAGCAGGAAGGAGTACAGCGCTAAATTCCAAAGAAACCACAAATGACCGAGCATGAATTTCCCTACGATGGGCACCCAGAACAGCATTGAGGTCCACAGAATGTGCTCAAACCAGACGTCAACGAAACCGTCCAGACCGCTTCCCCGGGTCTCCCACGGCGCCGTCAGCACGCTGTTGGCAAACCCGATGGTCCACATTCCAAAGATCATCGGAATCAAGAGCCGCTGGACGCGCTCAAGCGAGAACGCCGTCCAGACTCGACGGCGAAAAGCAAAGGCGGTGCCCATACCGGAGATCATGAACAGCGCCGCAAGCCGCCATTGATGCATCCAGTGAAGAAAGAGACTGGTGGCATCAACCGATTCGGTGGTGTAGAGGTTGCGCTCCTCGTCCTCCGTGCCAGCGACCTCCTCCTTTTCCTCCACGTTTGGGTTGAGATGCTCGCCGTAGGCTGTCCAGTACACGCCGATGGCGATGTGAAACGGTATGAGCAACCCAAACAACACAACACGAAGCCAATCGATGTCGTGGCGACGAACCCGTGGAGCCACGACGGTTTCATCCATGCTCACTCCCTGACCTACCGACATATAATCACTCCATTCACGGGTTTAGACAAGAAGGTCAACCTGCTCTTGCAAAGCGGCACCCAAGGAAACCTAATGTTGCACGGCGTCATCCGCAGCCCATGCCTCAGCGACGCCGCCGAGCACTTTGCCTAGCGCTCGTGGTGCTGATGTGCCTTCAGGGCTGTCTTTCGGCAAATGACGTTGGAAGCGGCCAGGAGACGGACGGTGAGGAGGTGGCCTTTCCAAACCACAACCCTGACGAATACGAATGCTTCATCCACAACGACTGGGAACGATGCTACATCACCCACGTACCCGATTCCGTGACCCAAGATTCCAACGCACCGCTCATCGTTGAACTCCACGGATGGGCAGGTTCGGCGTTTGAGACTCGAGCCCTCACGGAAATAACCCAGCTCGCTGACGAGGTGGGCGCCATCGTCGTTCATGCAGAGGGCATCATCGTGGACAACACCACCCTCGACATGGGTGGAAACGAAGAATCGTGGAACGCAGGGTACTGTTGCGGCGATTCTCTGTACTACGAAATCGACGACGTGGATTACTTGCGAACGGTGATCGCTCGAACGGTGGAGAACTTTCCGGTTGACGAGCAGCGCATCTACATCACAGGGTGGTCCAACGGATGCATGATGGCTCAACGTATGGCGCTGCAAGCCAGCGATCTCATCGCTGCCATGGCGTGCACCTCGGGATACCTGAGTATCCATGACGCCGAAGG
>DUKK01000175.1 GCA_013329355.1 Candidatus Poseidoniaceae archaeon
TCCGATTTATTCTGTATTGTTCCATTAAATGATTGAATCTAGACAGCGACTAAACTGCTCAATAACTTCCTGTTTACCAAGTTCCGCAATAATAGGTGCCAATTTTGGTCCTTTCTTACTTCCCATCAAACACATGTAGGCAACACTGTAGGCAATCCTTGGTGACTTATCGATGGATTTTGCCGAGTCAACTATACAGGCGGCGATTGAATCAGCATCCCAGTCACAGGTTTCAAGCATCTTGGTAAGGTTAGTTAACACAGACTTGTCGTCGTTAGATAGCTCAGATATAAGTTCAAGTGGCGGCTGGTTGATTACCCTTACGCGCATCTCTGCTGGGAAATGGGGCGAACTAATCCAAGTTCGCATTTTTTTCAACCGGTCAATGAGTATATCAGAGGGTGGATTTGTCTCGTCTAACGCTAAACTTTGCCAAACCTGTTCATCATTGGTTTTCGTTTGAGCTAATAAGGCCAAATGACGGAATGATACATTCGACGAGTCCGTAATCGAGTTATGTTCAATTGATGACAATCTTACTGCACCCATTAAATCCTCCAATTGAACCTTTCTTCGGCGTGATATTGATTCATCATTGAGTTCGTCAGCAAGATTTCTAGCACAACTTCGCTCATACTCGTCCGCAAGGTTGACTAAACTCATGCCAGCATCAAACTCAATTGCCTTGTTTGGTTTTGATCCGGCAATCAAAAATCGTAGGATTTCCGGTGGCACTAAATCTAGTGCTTCCATTGGCCCAATTGTATTACCGGTTGATGACGACATTGCGCCTTTTCCTTTCAGACTTATCCACTCGTAGACTAGCGGTTGGGGTGCATCATAGCCAAATAATTGACAGATTTCTTTGCCAGTATCATAAGAGCCCCCTGAGGCACCGTGATCTTTGCCAAATGCCTCACAAGTTACTCCAATCCATGCCCATTTTGCGGGCCAATCAATTCTCCATGGTAGTTTTCCATGTCCGTGTGTGATATCAGATGAACATTTACGTCCATTTGCATCAGTATAATGAACTAACGGATATTCATAACCGGTTACGGTGACTCCAAACAGGCACCCGTTGGTATCAATTGGGCTATATGGGAACCAATTTGTGGGAAGCTCACGACCGGAGACGCGTTCGATAATCTCACGAATTTTATCAGCGTTATCGCAGGCGGTTTTGATACAATCAGTGAACTTTCCACTACGATAGGCGGCTAGATTTTTTACAATACGAGGGTTAACTCCAATCGCTCTTAATGCGTCAAGAAAAGGGTTGAGAAAGTAATCTGCATAACTAAAGCCGTCACTGCTAAATCGTTCATAATCTGGTTTGCCATTAGCATCTGGGGCAGGGATATTGCCAATTTGGTGACCAATGAATTTGTCATACTCTTCGTCCAAAAACGGGTAAACCCGACGCAGTGGGTCTGCATCGTCAACAATGAAGATAAACTCAACATCTAGACCAGCATCTATTGCAGCCCTTGAAATCATTTCTCCGGTGAGTATCTCTCTGAGGTGGCCAATGTGGAATTCGCCACTAGGAGTGATTCCAGTCGAGATTATGTGTTTGCCTGCGCGCCGAGATAAATTTACGGCAACAACGTCCGCCCAGTGCATAAAATCACCTTAGACTGATACCGCTCTGACAACGCCTCTCAAAGGAACATCACCAATTTCATTTCTCATGGTTTTGTTAACTAGGACAATTACTAAGCCAACGTCACCGCCTGCTTCTTTGATGGATGAGATTGTTTTGCTAACGGTTTTTCCAGTCGATAATACGTCATCGATAATGACGACCTTCTTGCCAGACACTTGGCCATATTTACTCGAAAGAGACCCCGACCCATCCCCCTTGTCAGTAGTCCTGAATACGGTAAACTCGCAATCTAATATTCGAGCCACTTCATGGGCAAATGATATTCCATTGATTGACACACCAACAATGGTATCGATGTTATCAAAACCTAATTCCTCATCAGCAACATCGGCCATAATTGTGCCGATTGCCGATATTCTATTGGGTCGCACACCAATTGTGCGCCACCCAATTCTTACATCACTCGGCCTTTCATCGCCTTGGCTACCCGCTAGCAGCCATGAGATAGTATCTTGAGATAACGATAATTCATCAGCGATTTGTTGGCTGTTAAGACCCTCTTTGCGTAGATTCATCGCAGTCATTCTGAGTTCTTCTATGCTGACAACCATTTCAATCGAAGCATGCTATGAGAACCATGTTCATCAAACCTTTCATCGAAATTATTGGTCGCTATATGTTTGGTATACCAAGCATTGAAGAATGGAGCACTAGACCGTGTAGCATGGCAGACTTCGACTATGAGGCACTACTAGATAGAGCTAGGGAGAAAATCCCAGACAATCTCTCCAGCAAATCTCGATGGAAGTTACCAGAGCCGCAAATACTAATCGAGGGTTCAAATACCATCTTTCGCAATTTCAATGAAGTTGTATCAATGATGGATAGAGACGATAATCACGTTTACCAATATATCCTAAATGATCTCGGAACATCCGGCTCGAGGGACGGGCCTAGAGCTAGATTTAAGGGTAGAATACCGCCCAAAAGGATCAAGAAAACCATTGTTAATTATGTCAATTCATACATAATTTGCAACCAGTGTTCTTCACCAGATACGAACTTTATCAAAGAGGATAGGACCACATTACTTAAGTGCCAGGCATGTGGTGCTACCAGACCTGTAAAACTCTAATCTAGATAGGTAACAATGTCGGTAATGGGCTTTTTGTTTACTTTCCTAACGGTTTCCGCATAACCCGCCTTCAAAAAGCCGATGATTTCTTCAGCAGCTGAGTCTATAGATAATGCTTCATAGGTTTCAGGGTCGCGAGTTATACTCCCAGTTGACCATTGTGAGCCAACCTCATTCTCCCACAGAGACAGCACCATATTGTGCAATGCACAAACAGTCGCTGCGTAATCCTCTTTTTCCCTAAATGCATCATGCTCCGACTTTTTCGATGTAACAGCAATCAATAACGGCGGTTGAGTTATTTTTCCTACCGCTCGAACACGGTCAGCATCAACAGTTACAGAATTTTTTTTCGCAGATTTAAGTGCCGCGAGGCGAGCAATGGTCGGAACTAGCCTTTGTCTAGAACTTTGGCCAATTATATAGAATTTCCACGGATGTGTATGCTTGTGACACGGTGCATTGGATGCTGCTAACAGGGCTTCATCTAAGATATCTTGACTGATTTCTCGGTCACTAAACCGGTAAACCGTTCGTCGACTATTGATCAGCTCTTGCAAATTATCCATGCTAACACCGATTAGATTTTGTCAATCTTTGCGGCCAGTATGAAATCTGATTCGTGCAATCCGTCAATCTTGTGAGTCCAAATCATAACTTTGGCTCTGCCCCACGACAATTCGAAGTCAGCGTGGTGGTCCTCTGCTTCACATATCTCTCCTGCTGCATTAACAAAGTTTAACGCAGTTTGAAAATCATCGAAGGTGAAGACACGCTCGATGTGATGGTCAGCAATCAACGTCCACTCGTCGTGGAGTTGTTGCATGAACGGTTTGATTTCCTCAATTGTCAGAGGCGGTATGCCACCCTGGCAAGGAACACAGGTTTTCTCATGTAGCGACACGCTTTCAACCCCACAGGTGGGAATCATCTTGCCTACCCTTAACTTCCTTCTCGACTTTTTCGTGAAGTGATGATCTGCGCTTCATATCAGCCCTCTCAAACGCAAGCAATTCCTTATCGTCTATGTATGCTGGTCGTGTGTGCGCAATCAGCGTTATTTTTACGATAACATCACGAGCGAGATAAACGATTTCGCCTGAGTCGGTCAAAACCTCAATACTTGTTTTCCCTGATGATAACAACCTTCCTTTGATAATGATATCCTCATCCGCTTTGAAAGCTCTAGCATCTAGTAAAATCTCAACCAAATCATCTTTGCGTAATCCGTGTCTTCGCTCAAGTAGATTTCCATTGTGAACACTTGCAATATCGGCAAGGCTCGGAGAGCCCATCTGTTCCCAAATAGGAACAGCCCATGTTGGTAAATCTGAGTCGCTTGTTTTCTTCGCCATGATTGAACCTAACGGCGAGCGTTTTTTAACCTCGCTCTAAAAAACCAATATCAATTTGGAATCTAGGGTATGCATTATTCAAGTATAGTCTTCCAGCCTGCAACTGGGGATGGAATGAAAGTATCATGGCGCGCCTTGCCGACAGTCCTTACCAAAGAGGAGTTGCTAGACAAGGCATACTCCAGAGCCAAGA
>DUKK01000005.1 GCA_013329355.1 Candidatus Poseidoniaceae archaeon
AACTGGTGTGTTAATCCACGTTACTGGTGGACAATATATGACCCTCGAAGCAGCCTCGCAGGTTGTTGACCTGCTAACCGCCAAAGTCAGTGAAGACGCCAACGTGATATGGGGTGCTAGACAGGATGCTGGGTTTGGTGATACTATCAAAGTCATGGCCATTATCACTGGCGTTGGTGGCACAGATTTGCGCACCGGTCGACTCGCGCCCGATGCTCTTGGCGATGCACTGAGAATCACTCGCGGTAAAGGTAAAAACAGCAATTCAAACGGAACTAATCTTGGATTCCACCGCTTTGACTAATCGATTTTTAGTTTAATCAGTGTAGAGTAACCGTCAAATGATAGATGTGTTAACCGCAATCCATGCGCGGTAAGGCCGTATTTGCGATATTGGTAACTTTGTTCATGATGACCCCAGTTCAAGCTGGTGAGGTGAACTCTTTTCAATCACAGCAAGAAGACCCGAGACAACCAAGTGCTAACAACACAACCCTATACATCTGGTCGGATGGGATGAACAACTTTTGGTCACACTTCAACAACAACGATACTGACTCCACTGAAACCTTCTCTGAGGAAGATGAAAATGGCGTAATAACCATCAAGCAACGCTACCTCATGACGCCAACCCTAGACAAGCGACTCAGCATGGAAGTTGGTGGCGAAATCCGTGGAAATTTCAACGTCTATTTTGAGGGTGATTCTGACTCAACAGATAACCAAGGACCCTGTCAGCCAGCTCAAACTCCAAATGATTGTGATTGGCTCAATATTACCATTTTCAAAGGTCAGAACAAGGTATATCAGCACACAGAAACGCCATGGCCGTCCGGTCAGTGGAAGAACGTTCAATTCTCTTACTTTGTTGAAGAGGGTAACGAAACTTGGGATAGCCGAGATGCTAACCCACTAATTGAAATCACTATGAAGGTAAAAGGTGACTACCAAGAGAGCAATTTCGTATTTGCTAGTGGAACCCCCGGCGCCTTTGAAATTGAATTAGGTGAAAGTGGTTCATTGCAACTACCAATAGACCCTGCCTCGTGGGAAGATACTTTCCAAGACGGAGGTGGTCTCGGCGAATCGCCAGCAGCAGAAGATACCCCCGGATTCACGCTTGTTGTCGCATCTGCAGCAATTGCTATGGCGGCATTCATCAACCAGCGCCGACCAGAAATCGAAGAGTAAGTTACAGCTTTTCACTAATTGCCTGAGCCTTCAGCGCTATTGCTGTTTGTTCCCCACTAGATAACGACTTTAGCATACCAGAACCTTGTTCTAAATCTCTTGGTCCCACGACATATGTGTAATCTGCACCAATCGAGTTTGCCCAACTCATAGCTTTACCGATTTTCCTGCCTCGCAGTTCCAACTCAACGCGAACCCCGCTGCGTCTCAATTCACCAACAATTGGCAGTACTGCCTGAACATCAATATTGAATGGGATAACCGCAAGTAATGGTTTCTCACTAATTTCACCTGGCACCACTTCAGCCCTACCTTCTGCCGCTGCTTGGGCCTCTAAGGCAAGTAACACTCGGTCGAAACCAAGGCCGAAACCGCAACATGGATCTAAGTCAGGTAAGCCGAACAGATGCAGTAATTTGTAGGAACCACCACCAAGAACTTGACCCTCACCACCCATTGCTGGAACTATTACCTCAAACACCATCCCAGTGTAATAATCTAAACCACGGGCAACCGTTAGGTCTACTGCCAAGGATGGTGGTGATGGTGCAAGTGCGGCAACTGCATCAAGAGTAATTTGTAATTCATCCAACGCATTGAGTGAGACACCATCAAGTGATGCGAGTATCTCCCTTGCGGGCCCTAATGTTTCACTGCCACCTGCCAAGTCTGCAAGCGCTCTTAACGGCGCAGCATTACCGGCAGCAATCCCGTTTGATTCTAGCAGTTTTGCTAGGCCAGCATCATCGCCTTTGTCGAGGAAACGCATTGCGCTAGCAACAGGTGGTTCGCTACCGCCTTCTGGAGAATCCAAAGATAAGCCTAAACCGCTCAATGCGTCTTTGAGAATGCCAACATGCCCGATACGAATTTGCCAATCTTTCAGCCCGCAGGCGTCAAGCATTGAAATGGCCAGAGAAATGACCTCTGCCTCGGCTAATGGTCCAGAAGCTCCAATGAGTTCTACACCATACTGGAAAAACTCACGATAGCGCCCTTTCTTGAACTCTTCATAGCGATAGCATTGGCCGTAATATGACAGTCGTAGTGGTTTGGTATCATTTCGCATTTCTTCAGCAATCATGCGCATAACTGGAGCAGTAAGTTCTGGTCGTAAGGTGAGTTGCCGTTCGCCTTTGTCGGCGAAGTTGTATAATTGCGCTATCACTCCGGGTCCAGACTTAGCAGTAAATAATTCAAGTGACTCAAAAATGGGAGTCTGAACGCGCTTGAAGCCGCTTGCTTGAGCGCAATCTTCGAGCAATTGCTCGAACGCCAAACGTCGATTCATCACCTTCGGGGTGAAGTCTCGGGTTCCACGTGGCCGTTGCACCATGGGTAATTCCACAAGGTGATTGTTCATGACCTCTTCGCCTAGATTGAGTTTGCCGATTGGATTTACCAACCGACCGCCCAACCATCGTCTTCTGGTTCTTCCTGTTGATTCCAATCAACCTCTGAATCACCTTCACTCGTTCCTGTGGAAAGTGCCTGTTGTTCTGTTTTTGATTGCGGTTCTGTATATTCGATCGATTCCTCACCAACTAAATCCTCGGTTTTCGGTGAATCTGCAGTTTCATTGGTCAGTAAGTTATCTATTGCAATTTCCCCGTGCTCACCTTCGTCCTGTCTAACCTCGACTAATTCAGGTGCTAACAAGACATCGCTGTCGTCCGTTTCCGCCTGATCAATTTCCTCATCAACCAGGATTTCCTCAATTCCACTGAGGTTTGGTTTGAAGCGGTCAAGATACGCCTCGCCCTCCGTCGGCGCATCCAATGTTGCCAGTGCACCTTGCATTACTCCAGCGGCTGGAGGCTGGGCACGGGCCCGCATGTCAGCCTTTTTGCGCTCAATAGTTGCTAATGCCTCGGCGTGCTCCCGCTCCTGCTCGATCTCGGCCTCAATCGCCTGCCACATGCGCTCTTCTTTGCGTTTCTCTCTGGTCTCTTGCTCTAATTCGATTTGCTTTTTACTCGGTCGATCGTACAACCGCCAAAAGAAATACACCAGTAACAGGAGTATTATTGAGGTGAAAAAACCCGTAATCAGGCTCTGAACGAGGTCTGACACCCCAAATGCCTCCGCACTCAAACCGCTTCTGCTTCAAACACAGCATCTTCTGAGGCTAAATGCTCGAAACCAGGAACAAGATCGCCCAGCTGGTGTACCTTGTCATCTTGACCACCAGGTAATGTAGAGATATCGACATCCGCCCCTTCTGGAATGTTCCTAAAAATCGGTCGCTGAATTAGATACTTGTTGAGGAAAATGAATGCAACCGCAATTACGCCCCAAAACGAGAGAATAATCCCGAGTCCTTTCGGATTAGCAGGGTTCCAAACGTCTTCCGTATTAGCAATCATATCGCTGAAGTAGGACACCATCAAAACGGTGAATAGAATTGGGAACGCAATATACAACAGAATATCCCACCATCGACCAACCTCGATATCATTGTCGCCGGTGTTAATGAAATCATCACGGAATGCTGAGACTCCGACTCCGAGGTAACCTTTGAGCCCCGGAGGCGCCTCCCCTGCTGCGACTTGCGCCTTCCAGCGTAGGAAACCATACTTCCAAATTGAGAATGCGATGAACAAACCGGAGAACATCAAACCATAACCCCAGATGTGGTCTTGCACTTCGAGGAATTCTGGGAATGCTACACCAGATGAATCCAGCTTAATCCAAATTACTGCTGAGGGTAAGCCAAAGATGAACAAGGCTAACCCAGTGATTGCCACTGAACGTTCACGGTTGTATCCATGGTCGACGAAATTCCTAACACACAGTTCAACTGTTGAAATCATCGAAGTTAACGCTGCAAAGGACAATGCAAGGAAGAAGCCAGACATCATTATGAATGGCCCTATGGCGCCACCGGGTGCTTGAGCGAAGACCTCTGGTAGAGCGAGGAAAGTAATCGCTGATGAGCCACCTGTTACGGTTGCCAAAGGGTCGCTACTAACGGCAAATATCGAGGACAATACGGCTAGCCCGGCGATGATTGAGATACTGTTGTTGGCTAAACCCATAGTAAATGCGTTGAGCACCGTATCCTCATCTTTTCTCATGTAAACCGCGTAAGTGATCGCCATACCCATACCAGCAGAACAAGACCAAGCAGATTGAGACAGCGCATTTATCCAAATTTCTGGCTCAAAAAGTAAATCAAAATCAACTGAAAACATGAAGGTTGCACCATCTAAACTGCCATCTTCGAAGTCCATCCACAAAGACAAGAACAGTGACATGAACAGTAAAACGAATAGCGATATCATCAAAATAACGTTAACCTTCTCAATCGCTTTAGCACCCCTCCATATGGCAGCCAGAGTTAGAACAATTACCAAGAATTGGAAAAAGATAACCTGTCCTGGTGATTGCAGGAAAGAATTCCACACCTCAGTGGTATCTACCCCCTCACCGGTTAAACCACCAGTAATTCCTAGTTGGAAATACTTGATTGTCCAACCAGCAACGATTGCGTAATAGAACCCAATTGCCGTAGATATCCATGCGGTCCACAGCCCCATCCAAGCGAACTTCTTGCCGGCAAAAATTCTGAACGTGCCGATAGTTCCAGTTCTACTTCGCTTACCCATCGCAAATTCTGCGATTACTAACGGGATTGACCAAGCGAACAAGAAAATTAGCCAAGGAATTAGGAAAGTTCCACCGCCGTTTGCACCGACCATCCTTGGAAATCGCCAAATGTTACCGGTTCCAATCGCCGCACCGATTGAGGCAAATATCAGCCCTAAACGGCCGTTGAACTGGTCTGACTGAGCCATTCGAACACCTCGGCTTAACCGCCGCCCTCCGCGATGGCATCGGCGAATTCCTTCTCGTTCTCATCCACCAACATCATGCGCAAGCATATCGCCAGACCACCCCAGACAAACCCAGCAACAACCAAGAACATAAACAGTGCACCAAACAGACCGCCATAGTCAGCACGGTAATCGATTTCTAAGACATAATAGCCACCGTTTGGTGGGTAGAGATATAGGTCACCACCGCTGAGAGTACCAAGCATAGCCTTGTAGTGAACTTGGCCGGAGACCGTATCTGGGACTGGTAGGTTAGAACGCAGCACCGTACCGTTTTCACCATTGAGCAGGTTGCATGTTGAGCTGGTTTCCCTCAATGGTGACATTGACCATGCCGTAGTTGACCACTCTTTAGGCCCAAAATCACTCTGCGCACGGTTCGGCTTGACCGTCCGATACATGATGTGGGAAACATCGATGTCCAGTGAATATGCAAAGTCATTCGAAATACACATGTCGATCGGGATGTCACCTTTGGGCGGAATATCGACTAGACCTGGTAGTTGCAGGTTTTGATTCTTGGAAATGTTGGCAATGCCGTTATCGGCTCGTTCTCTTGGATTGTCGGCAATCTCGGCAATGTAGAACCCAATTCCTAGGTTCCTTACCGCAATGTGGTCGATGTCTTCTGGTCGTTGATGGAATGCTGTACCAATTTCAGATGTGTAACAGTAAGAGCCGTGGACGCCATAATGCCAGTCACAGAAATCACCAGATGTTGGATACAGTGAGGAGGATTGTAGGTTAGCATACAGTGTCATATCTGCCATTTGTTGACCGTGATATTCTAACTGTGCGTGGTCAGGGCTCTCACAATCAGTGCAGTGCCCCCACGGCCACAGAATCAATTCTGAGTATGAGTGATGGGTAAGGGTAGATTTGAACTCACTAGCCCCATCCCCATCATCGTCGTTCATCTCGGTCATGTCCTGAATGAATTTGGTCTCGGGCTCAGAGTTTCCACCCCACCAATCCTCATCGGTTACTCCATCTGCATCATCGTCTTTACCATCAACGTGATCTTCGTTCACCTGACCGTCGCCATCGTTGTCTCTGTCGTCTACTGGACCGTTGTAAACATCATTGTTGGAACCATCTAATTCTCCCTCTGATGGTGAACACGTTCCTGGTATTAGTGGACCTGTTGCACCCAGTGGTGCGCCCCACTCAAACTGATAATTACGGTTTAGGTCAACGCCATCACAGTCTTCGTCAACCTCTTCATTGAGGTCTGGTAGAGGAGTTACCCCGGTATACGTATTATCTCTCAGGTTCTTTCTCCAACCGCCACTCGGACAAGTCTCCCATGCTGGTGCAGGACAGAATACTTCCCGGTCGTAGATATTCCCATCGACGTTTAGCATTGGAATCAGATAAATTTCTCGCAAATTTACCAAATCGGTAATGAATTGCTCAGAATAATCCTCATCGACACCATGATCGCCCGGCCCACAATTTACGCCATCGCCATTAGAATCCTGATGTTCGCTAGCCATTGCCAAACAATCCCCGTCGTCATCAAGAATTCCGTCGCCGTTGGAATCACCCCAGCCATCCTCATCAATCAAGCCGTCACCGTCATTGTCATAGCCGATGTTATTGTAAGAAAAGGCGATTACTTCTAGTTGCAACATTGGAACCTCATATGACATCCACTCACGAGCGTGATGGTTGCCAACAATCATCACGTCATGACGGTCTGGGTAGTTGCCGTTGTCACCAACGAACTCATTGTAGTCTCCACCTTGAACATCAGCGGTAATTTTCATCCATGGAGATAAGTGTCCATAATACCAACCTTCGTAGGCATCGGCGGTTACTTCCTCACCGCGCGCATTGGTGCCACCGTTCATGCCTTCGTGATACTCGAATATGTCTGGATTTT
>DUKK01000077.1 GCA_013329355.1 Candidatus Poseidoniaceae archaeon
CTGCGGCCCACCGATGAATATTATCGAAAATCTGTGGTCACTAACATCTTCAAAGGCTCCCACGATACTCGAAGCATTTGCTTCGGATATAGCGAAAGATTCCTCATCTTGGCTATTTGCTTGACCAGCAAGCATAGTTCCGGCCAGCAAACCAACTATGACAATCGCAACTATTGCCAGCAATCCGAGTTTCCCAAGTTCCTTATTTTGAATGAACATTATCGAGCCACCGATTATTGCCACAAACGCAAGGATTATGACACAAGCAAATAGTCCGGCACCGAGTGTGGATGAGCCAGAACTCTCCTTGGCATAGTCAGTTGAGTTACTCGGGAAAAACTCCTGAAAACTATCCCTAAACTCTGCGTCGCCGGCCGAGGTTTCACCGACCCAGTTCTCATAACCTCGATCATATAATGTAAGAAGTTCATATTCGCCGGTCTCCTCGTTGAATTCGAATTGGAAATCATACCTTTCTGCATCCTCTTTACCATCTAATTCAAGCGGTGCGAAACCAGCTGCAACGACTGCGACAAAACAGTAGATTAGTAGTGCTAGCATGAGGGCAAACTTGGTTCCTTTGATGTCTGCCAGTTTCCCAAAAACCAGCGTCATCGGGATTGCAACTATATTCACAGTTAGCAGAAGTAGAACGTTCATGCTTTGGTCTAGCCGCAAAACCGATTCCCCAAAGGCACTCGCCATGCTTGCAATCGTATTGACACCGTCATAAAACAGCAAATAAGCTAGTAAAAAGAAAGCTAGCACTTTGAACTTCTTGATTTCTTTGAAGGTCTGAAATACCTGGCTATAGGCAACCTTGGTCGCATTGCCTAATCCTTTCCATTCCATTGTTGAGGGGATTTCAGGCTCAGGTGTCCATTTAAACATTAGATACCCGAATCCCCACCACCAGATGGCAGAGGTTGAGAAGATTACTGCCATCTTAAAGTTCGTATCCCAAGAGAATCCTAACAGGACGATTAGATGGAAAATAAGAATTGATGAACCACCAATAAAACCGTAGGCATAGCCCCAAGTTGAAACATGATCCTGACATTTTCTTGGCGCGAGGTATGGCATAAATGAATAGTATATTACGTTACCACCCGTGAATCCAATTGTCCCGATTGTGTACATCAGAGCGAGTATTATGTAACCTTGAGAACCAAAATACGGCGCTGCTCCCATCAAGGCTGTAAATAATATTCCAACGATTGTATACCACTTAAGCAATTTCTTTTTTATCGGCATTTTATCTGCAATTACGCCTAATGCGGGGGCGGTTACCACGACGAAAATCATGGAAAATGTCAACACCCAAGCGTAAAATGTGTCACCGGATTGTGTTCCAGTAGCCGTGTTGTAAAGCGCAGCCATTAGGGCTGGGGCGATTACTGTCATTACGGTCAGTGCATATGCCTGATTGGCCCAATCAAAAAAATACCAACTCTTCAGAGCCTTTCTTTTTTCATCACTCATTGCATTGATTGTTTCTTTTGCAGAGAGACCTGAAAATTCATCTTCTGTTGCTGTCGCGACCTCAGACATGATGCTAAATGCCCCTGTTAGGCTTATCAAGTATATACCTACAGTGCCGGTCTGGAGTATCTTTTTTACTGATTTTTATTAACTATCAGTGATCTCTAATGATTTTGAATCGTCCCAATGCTTCCATCCACATGATTTCCTTACCCGCTTCAATAGACATCTCCGGCTCCATTGGAAGAATCATCATGCTGTGGTCTCTCATGTTCATGGCGTGAACCTCGTCGCCATCTATGTGGGTAACCATCGCTGTTCCTTTTTCAATCATAGGTACTTGAATATTATCGGTGACGGTTCCAACATGGGAGATTTTTTTGGCTGAGAATAGCGATATCAATTCCAGACGTGCCTTCGCTGAGCCGTGTTTTCCCGGCTTGGACTTAGAGATGCTTAGGATTTTGTAAGCCTCATCATCAACAACACAAAATCGACCTACTTTCAATGTCCTTATTTCTACTCTATCAGTTCCAACCATGGGTCTGCCTCATATTGCTGGTCTAGTGTTGGCTTATGACCATTGCCACTAGAATATTAACTATGGTCATAAATCACGAACGTCAAATCTCTTCCCGGATTGTTCCATGGGATGACTAACCATGATTTTTATCATGGTATTAGCAACTTTTTCTGGAGCAACTAAATCACCATTTTTGTGGAACTGGATGAATCTGTCGACCATTGGAAAATCTGCTTTGTCTGCAGACCTTATGGTCGCTTGCATATCAGTATCAACTATTCCTGGTGCTATTGACACTGCACTTATTCCGTCGCTCTTACCTTCATCCGCTAGACATCGAGTCCACATATCAAGCCCAGCCTTTGATGTACAGTATGCTGACCACGACTCTAGTGAATTCACCGCTGCACCACTAGATATGGTAGTGACTCTGCATCGACCAGCGTTGACCATTGCCGGGTAGAGAATTCTCGTCAATTGCTGGACAGATACTAGATTTACCACTAGCGTTTCATTCCACTTTGCTTCATCGACTGTGAAAATATTTCCGACAGGGCCAATGATTCCAGCATTGTGTATTATTCCATTTATTGATGGATATTGGGTAATAATCGCATTTGCGACTTTATCTATTTGCTTTGGTTGTGATAGATCGCAAACGATAGCACATGATGAGCTATTATGGGATTTAAGATAATTGTCAAGTTCAATTAACTCCACAGATTCCCTCGCTAGACCAACAATTGTGTATCCTTTAGTTGCTAGTAATTCACATATTGCCCTACCCAAGCCTTTGGAAGCACCAGTGACTAGGAATACTGAGTGTTCGGTCATCTGACCACTACTCTGCATACATTTCGAGCAATTCTAATGTAATGATTTGTAATGTTTCCTCATGAGTCGCTTCTAGATTTACCGGACATGCAACGCCATTGTTAGCAGCATCAAGCCAGGTTCTCGCACAAATACACCACCTATCACCAGGTTTCAATCCTGGAAAGTTGAAATGCGGAGCGGGGGTTATCAAATCATTACCTTTAGATCTAGCAAATTCAAGAAATTCTTCGGTGACAATCGAGCAAACAACATGCATACCACGGTCATTGCTGTCGGTATTACAACAACCATCTCGATACCAACCAGTAAGTGGTTCCATCGAGCATTCTTGTAGTGCTTTGCCCAGAACGTTGATGCTTGGATTCATGATCACACCTCATTATGAACTTACATTAATACTTGTAGAAACCTTCGCCAGACTTTCTACCAAGTTTACCCTCTACGACCATTGATTTCAACAGTTCTGCGGGAGCATATTTGTCATCATTTAGTCCTTCATGTAGCACATTCATGATGTGCAAAACAGTATCCAAGCCAATCAGGTCAGATAGAGCAAGCGGACCGATTGGATGATTCATCCCCAACTTCATTATGCCGTCAATTGCTTCAGGTTCCGCCACGCCTTCTTGCAGTGCCAATATTGCTTCATTTAACATAGGGCACAAAATCCGATTGGAGATAAATCCTGGAGAATCATTGCATGATAAGGCCGTTTTTCCCATTTGCTCTGCAGCACTAACGACAATTGAATTGGTTTCACTGCTGGTTTGACTACCGTTGATGATCTCTACCAGTTTCATTATGGGCACAGGGTTCATGAAATGCATACCAATGACCTTGTCAGGCCGGCTGGTAGCATCAGCAATGGTTGAAATTGAAATGGACGAGGTGTTTGATGCTAAAATACAATCGGGTTTGCAAATTTTGTCTAATTCGGAGAAAATCTCGATTTTGAGTTCTACTATCTCAGGCACTGCCTCAACAACTAAATCGACATCATGACAATCATTTCGCTCAGTTGAAAGCTTGATTCGAGCAATCGCTGAATCGGCATCGCTTTGGCTAATTCGCTCTTTGGACACAAGTTTTCCTAAAGATTTCTTGATAGTATTAATTCCTTTTTCGACATACTCCTGCTTAATATCAACCATCAAAACTTCATATCCGGCACTCGCAGCAACCTGAGCAATTCCATTACCCATTTGTCCTGCACCAATAACTGCTATCTTCATCATAACGTTTCAGTTATCCGAAGCGTAACCGCCTATTGAATATGCGCATTAACGGTTGCAATTGCCAGTTTTACAACATAACTGGTAGCCCGAGTCGGATTTGAACCGACGTCGGCGGGACCAAAACCCACCATGATGGACCCCTACACTATCGGGCTGGGTAGTCAGACGGACACGCACTAGTTTTTTTTCTTGTCGGATGAATCAAGTCAAAATATCTCCTAGATATCTATCGTATATATTCGATTTGGCACTGAGTATGAACTCACTGAGGTCAATACCTTGCTGTGATTGATATAGCATCGCTTGCATACCCATGTCAAGTTTGTCAATCTGCTTCACAAACCGTGCTTCAGGGCTGGCACCCGAATCATAATCCATGAGGAGGCCTAACCATTCAGGAGCAATTTCCGACATTGCAGCATGCTCCAATTGAGATTTTTGACTTGTATCATCATGAGGTGTTAGGTCGCCAACTCTTACCTCAGGTAAGTCGTGAACTATGCACATGGTCAAGATTTTCATTAGGTCTAGTTCCTTCGGCGCTAAACGCAATGCTAGGATAGCCATACCCCATGAATGGGCGGCAACCGATTCAGGGTTATTCACGCCAGACCTAACCCATCCAGTTCTCGGCAAATTTTTCAATTCCAGCATTTCGCTTAACTCATCTCGCATATTCGTGGGTGCATGCAAGAGGTCAAAACCTAAGCGGGTGTTTGTTTACCATGGAAAAGGGTAAGCCCGAGTGGTGGGATGATGCTGTCGAGTTCCTAAAACAAGATGAGTTACTCAAAGACGTGGTAATGAAATACCCAGACGGAACCCTTGAAGGGAAGGGTAGATTATTTGAGACGATG
>DUKK01000227.1 GCA_013329355.1 Candidatus Poseidoniaceae archaeon
CATTACTCTAAACTCACGAAAAAAATCAAAAGAATTGATTTTCCTTCAACGCCATCATAATCACGGTCATCCTAACAAACCACCACACATGATAAACCACAAAGCCAATATCAAGGCTCTGCAACAATCGGGATGTGAAGTAATTATTTCGGTTTGCTCAACAGGCACAATGGTCAAAGATTTTCCACCGGGTAAGGTGGCATTAGCAGGCCAATACATCGACTTTACCGGGGTGTCGACTAGTTTTAATGACACATTTGCCGTATTTACCTCAGTAACCGAACCATTCTCTTCGGGACTTAATGCCCAGCTAGAAACAAAACTCAGAGAATCACAGAATTTTTCGTTATCAGAAAAAATGTATTACACATACTGGCTCGCTCAAGGTCCCCATTTTGAGACTCGTGCCGAAGTTGATGCAATTGCTAAATTAGGTGGTGAGATGGTCGGTATGACAATGGCTAGAGAGGTGAAACTTGCCAATGAGTTGGACATTCCATACTCTGCAATCTGCATTTCCTCAAATTGGGCTGCGGGCAGAGAACCAGGCGACCCTAGCGCTGAATTGTCACATGATTTGGTCTCATCACAAGCTAATGAGCGACTTGACCCAGTAATGGAATCGATACTATCTTTGTTGGAATAAAGTGGAAAGATATATTCTGCGCCTCGTTTGGGGTGTAGCATGGACGGAATGTCGGTTACAGATTGGGTCTCTCACGAGCCAAAAAGTGAGTGGGAAGTTATGATGAAAAAGGTTGCAGAATTCCATCACAAACACGATTTTGCGGGAAAAAACGGCCATGATATGGGATATAGAATCGCACTTACTGTTGAGGAACTTGGTGAATTATCCGCTGCAATAACCAAGGGCAAACCGTTAGCAGAATGCGCTGAAGAAATGGCTGACATACTGATTTTACTTATGGGTCACTCGATTGCTATGAAGCTTGACTTGAAGGACGCATTTGAAATGAAGTATAAGCGAATAATGCAGCGAGAAGCGTTGACTGGCAGGCTGGGTGTTAGAGTTACAGAATATCAGAATTCTGACTAGTTACTGGTTCCTCTCAAACAATTCAAATGTCATATCATAATCATCTCGATCAGCTCTAGTGGTAAAGTCAGCAGAAATTAATGAGAATATTTCGCTGTTTATCTCTGGAGCGAAAGTATCCGCGTCTTCCACAACGCAGTGTATTACAGTACGATGAACTCGACCGATATGCGGCATAAACAATTGGTATATCTCACCGCCTCCGATGATGAATATTTCGTTAGTTTCTGCTAACCTTAGCACTTCATCAAAGGAGGTAGTTTCTATGTCACTGCGCTCGCTACGAGTCATGACTAGGTGCCTACGGCCGGGCAGTTTGCCGGGCAAAGAATCCCAGGTTTTTCTTCCCATGACAATGGTTCCCCCTAATGTAATTCGTTTGAAGTGTTGGAGGTCTGTTGATTGACGCCACGGCAAATCGCCATCCTTGCCAATAGCATTGTTCCTATCGCAGGCAAAAATCATTGTCAGCATGTTACCACTCATATTGAAATTGGTGCCGCAATGTGCGGGTGATGCTGGTAATTTATTACTTCAATATCATCGTAATCAAACTCGTCTACATTGATAATTTTTGGGTTTAGCTTCAATTGTGGTAATTCCAATGGTTCTCTTGCGATTTGCTGCTTTGCTTGTTCCAAGTGATTATTGTATAGGTGTGCATCGCCAATGGTATGAACAAATACTCCGGGTTGTAAATTGCATACCTGCGCCATCATGTGCGTCAATAATGCGTATGATGCGATGTTGAATGGAACGCCAAGGAAAACGTCCGCACTTCGCTGATAAAGCTGGCAATTTAGTTTCCCATTCGCAACGTGGAATTGGAAGAAGGCATGACATGGCATGAGGGCCATCTCTTCTAACTCGCCAACATTCCATGCCGAAACAATTATTCTACGACTGTTCGGGTTAGTTTTTATCATCTCAATGGCACTATCAACCTGATCAATGATCCTGCCATCCTTTGCTTCCCATCTGCGCCATTGTTTCCCATAAACTGGACCTAAGTCTCCGTTTTCGTCAGCCCACTCGTTCCAAATCCGGACGCCATTTTCCTGTAGATACTTAACATTTGTATCGCCTTTAAGGAACCATAACAACTCGTGGATGATTGACTTCAAGTGCAGTTTTTTTGTCGTAACCATAGGGAAGCCTTTCGCAAGATCGAACCTCATTTGATGGCCAAAGACCGATAATGTTCCGGTCCCAGTCCGATCGCCCTTTTCTTCACCTTCTTCTAGAATCCTGCGAATCAGGTTCAGATATTCATCCATACTGTCACCAGCCTTACCAAATTGAGCCAGTCTTTGATGATTTTCTCTGTCATTAATTAAGGCGCACCTAGTGAACTGATGCTCTGCATCAATTGATCGGTAAATTTGCGATATAGTTTTGCTATTGCAGCCTTAATTTCATGTTCGCCTTGTTGCGCTAATTCTTCAATATCCTCTACCGTCATCCCTCCGCCTTTCGGATTACTCAACCAATCAATCCAGGTTATTTTCTGACCGTAATTTACCTGTACATATAGCCATAACTTGGGGAACTTATCCTTTTGCGGTGCCATCATATCTCTTGTACCAACGAGTGCGATTGGAATTACCGGCGTACGGGGAAATGATGCTGCTAATCGCGCAATTCCAGTTTTACCTGGTAACAAGAATGGTTGCTGCGTATTTTTTGACCTAGTTCCCTCAGGAAATATTCCTAATGCAGCGTTTGCCACAAGAACGTCTGCCGCTGATGCCAGGGCGCTATCACCGCCTTCCTCGCGGTGCGTTTCAATTTGTCCTGTAGAGTTCATGAATAAGCGCAGGAAGAAATTCTTGAAGTGAGCATCTTTTGCTAAATAATGGACCTTTCTCCTAGACGATGCAATAACTACAATTGGGTCGACATGAGAGAGGTGGTTAGCTGCTAGAATCGCTGCGCCACTGCCTGGTATGTGTTCTGATCCGGTTGCATTGATGCGCGCAATTCCTCTGATTATTGGTGAGAAAATAAAACGTAATATTGAGTAACCGGGCGTGTATGATATCATACCTTTTCGTGGTTGGATTTTCCAGTGCGATTCTAGGATTTTCCAGGCATTTTCAACATGAACCGATTGCTTGTTCATACTGTGTGCAATGATAACAACTCTTTCATAGTTACTTAAATTATGATGACGAACTCATACATTAACCTGTAATTGTCAAATTCCCAATACGAAGTATCAAAAACAACTGAATAGAGCCACCAGTGTTAGGACGGTGGTGGCTTGAACAGCAAAATATCCGCACTGTTCGTCTTGACAATGATACTTTGTCTTGTATTTACCCCTGCTTCCTTGGCCGAAACAGAATGGGATGAAGATGGGTGGTTGAATACTAACTTAGTCCAAGAGCGGCTAAATAATGGCGATGAGTTTGGTTGTTATGGAATTCCCAGTCTATCTTGGAGCGCTGACGCTGGAGCTGTTGCAGGGGAATGTCGTGAATACATAGAACAAAGAACTGTAGCAAGCGTCTGGGGAAATAATCCAATATCGACTTACACTCCAAGTGGTCTTGCAATGTCTCAGCATCAAATAATCTCCGAGCAAGGTTTTGTTATCCACGGTGACATGAATGGCTTAGATTACACCGCTTGGCATAATTCAACAGACCAACCAACAGACCTATGGGATTGGTTCAATCTTGGACGTCGAGGAGGAAGTCTAGAGCAAATAATAGGTTCAGCAGACGAGGTAAAATCAGCAGTCGAAGATGGCGGGCTGGTGAACATGTATTGGATAGGCCGGGTCAACGAGGCAACTATTAGACATGACTCTGAAATTGAAGATTACATTGCAGAGGATGCTGACGCATGGCTGACAACATGGGGCCAAACGTGGTCTTATTGGACTAAGACTAGATGTTATGAATTTGATCACTCGATATCCACAGAGAACGGAAAATATGTGATTGGTTTTGAGTCATTAATTATGGAACAGTGCACAGAATTATTTCCAGAGCGGTGGAATGTGCCAATCACTTGGATGATTGACCTCGGTAATGCAGTACTTACTGAGGTCGAGGCAGAAGGAGAAATCATGCAGGATATCAGCGAACAGCGACATACAAGTCAAGGGTATTACCGGGTGGATAGTCAATACCTACATCTAAGTGTTACTGATGGTCAACGTGTCAACATAACTGTGGATAATGATTATTATGATGTGATGGGAATCAGCCAATTCTGGAATAATCACAGCGGGGCAATTACAATCGCAGCGCATGAAACTACTGATTTATTCAAGTGGTCAAAGCGTTTTGTCGATCAGGACGACTTGGTTTTTACTTGGTTGGTCGAACCACGCGCCGTTGACAGCGCAGAGTGGCTACCTTATGCAGCACTGGGCGTAGGTGCTGTAGCCGTTGTCTCCATGCTGGTCGTATTGAAGCGGGAAGGACTTGGACCACTCGCCAAGCAAAAACCAGAATAATATAGCAATAAATGCTCTTTATCTATCGAAGGCTTGATGAAATAAGGCTATCGAGTCAACTCTGAGGGGTTCATTGTGGTTGATGGTGATTTGAATATTGATCCATGGAGTAGTACTCAATCTACAGATTACTCGAGAATTATCGACCAATTTGGCTTGTCTAGCCTGACCAACCTCACCCTACCCAACCCATCTCATCTACATAGACGTGGTATTGTATTTGCGCACAGAGACCTAGACTTAGTGCTCCAAGCGCAGAAGACCGGGGATAATTTTGGCGTTCTTACCGGTCTCATGCCAAGTGGCAGGATGCACCTAGGCCACTCGATGGTTATCGAACAGGTGAAATGGTTTCAGAATCTTGGAGGCGATGTTACTATTGCCGTAGCAGATCTCGAAAGTCAAGCGACACGAGGGGTGAGTTTAGCCAAGGGAAGAGAAATAGCGCTACACGAATATGTTGCAAATTATGCCGCACTGGGTCTTAATCCAGACCTATCTAGTGTATACTTCC
>DUKK01000001.1 GCA_013329355.1 Candidatus Poseidoniaceae archaeon
TGCGCGGGGGTCGCCCAGCTTGGTCAACGGCGGTGGGTTTAGGTCCCATTCCTTATCGGTTCGCAGGTTCGAATCCTGCCTCCCGCACCACGTTTTTACTTCTTGTGAGAGATTTGAGACGAATTAAAATGTCAACACTTTTTCGCTAGTTTGGACCCATTCTGAACACTCTGCCATCGTAGAATATTGGGCACCATCGTAGTAACCTTGACCTTTGAGAGCTCCGCATCTCTGCTGACAGGTTCCACACACTTTTACCGGCACCCCATCAGCAATCAATTGTTTAGTCATAGCCACCATATCCTCAACTCCAGCAGGCGGGATAATGCCGTCTCGGGCTAAGTCAACACTATCATTCATCAAGAAAATTCTGACTGCTTCACCATCATTGTTTAGTTGCCGTGCTAAGCGAAGCGCATTCCAGGTTACATCTGTGCCGTCATAAGGCTGCTGATTCAAGATTAAGAGGGTGGTCATAGCCCAACTAGCGACTGGAATTCTATATACATGGTTTCAAATGCTACAACTTTAGCCTTAATCCATGGGAACAAGATTCCACAGGTTTTCCAAGTGGTTTGTTCCTCAAAAAAGACGCGTTCATATCGCAGTTTTCATTCTATCGTTATTCATGATTCCCGGTGCACTCACCGCTCTACAACCGATTGACATGGAATCGTATGAAATGGAATCCCCCGAGTTGACCGCACAGACAATTATCAACGAGGAATTTTCCAACTCAGAAATTATTCTTGGCTTTGTCATTTCGGCTCGCGACCCAGAATTTGTGCCGCCCGTTGAGGATTGGTCTCCTATTCCGCCTATGAGTGATGGTGCACCCGATTATTCTTCACTACCAGATATTGATGAGATGGTGGAGTCTGGTGAAGCCTGGCAGGGAATTTCTGCCCCTAAGGGCGGCATCGTGAATTTGTCGGTGTTGCGAGAGATTGACTCTAAGCGACAAATCGTCTATGACCATATTCTAGCGCCGGCATTAAAGCCACTAGTTAACGATGTTACTGGCCACCAATACAATGGGGTAATGACCCTATCAGATATCTTTCGTGGCTTCATGAATGGTACCTCTATACTGACTCAACCGGGCATCAATTCCCTCGGGGTTCCTACACCAGCCCCGACCAATTGGACTGATTGCGGTGTTCTTGAATGCCTAGAATTTGATGATGACAATGTCACTCAGGATCACATCGACTTAGCCGCGTTGAGAATGGCTGATGCTCCGGAGAATAATTTCCTCCGTTGGCTTTCTTTGGATCGTGGATTTTTCCCCGATGTAAATTCACTACAGACTGGCCCAATTGGTGGAGAACTACAACTCAATGGCTCATGGGCTAACGCTACTCAAGGCCTTGGCCGGTGGTCAGCATCGTCGACCTGGTTCCTGGTGCAATACGATAGCGCAAAGTTGGAAGAAATGGGTTGGGAGGTAATTTGGAAAGATGCCCATCAAGAAAAGGATGTCCAGTTTACCGATGACGGATTGATTGTTGGAGGCTACCGTCTAGATGGTGGCGAGTTGGTCGTCCATCCGCCGCGCTACAATGAAGCAGTTTGCCAAGAGTTGCAACAAGAAAGTGGAGGTTGCTCTAGCGAATGGTCATATATGGACTTGGAGGGAAAGTTGCGGTCCAATGATCGCACAACAATAACCCTACTTGTAGGTCAAGGAGTAAATGTTGAAGTCAACAGGGAACTACAATCTAGTGCCGGACTAATTGTATTAATGGGCTTAGTTATTGTTGGCCTGTTGTATATTAGTCTGCGCCGTTGGACGGATGTGGCAATAGTTCTGATTGCCCTCGGCGCAGCTCTGTTGTGGATGCAGGGGATGATAGGCCACTTAGCGAATTTTTCAAGTTGGTTGGGATTCACCGTGATAGCCAGATCGCAGTTTTCAAATTTATTGCCAATTTTAGTTCTAGCGTTGGGCATAGATGATTCTCTGCATGCACTACATCGCTACAAGGAGGAGCGCAAGAATGGGGCAACGACTACCGAAGCAACCGAAATTACCCTCACACGCGTGGGTCGAGCTATATTTCTAACCAGTTTAACGACGATTTCTGCTTTTGCCGCTAATCTGTTCAGTGACGTCGCAGCACTGCGTTCATTTGGTGTTGAAGCGGCACTGGGCATTCTTGCGGCCTTCTTACTTACTGGATTATGGGTGCCGCTAATCCGTCTTACCGTTGACGAGTGGCTGCAGAAACGCAGCAAAAATATCGCGGAAAAACAAATGACTCATCTTGTCTCAGAGGATTTCCTTCGTAAGATTACCACCACTTGTGGTAAAGCCAAGCCAGCATTAGTGGTTAGTCTAATCGCCGCCTTGATTACCATCCCTGCAGCTGTTGGAATGGCGCAGTTAGAAGGCGATTTCCGAGTTGAGGATTTTCTCGATGAGAGATCGGATTTCGCCAAAGGTGTGGAGATCGTCACTGATCGCTTCGCCGATGAGGGAGAACCTGCCTATCTGTTGATTGAAGGTGACGTCCTCAATCCAGATGTGTATGCCGCTATTGACATATTCCGCACGGAAATGGGAATACTGCCTGAGGGTGTTGCTGATAAAATCACCAAGTTACCTAACGGAGATATCGATATTTTAGCTCTCGATGAGATGGTATTCGCTGCGATGGGCTCCCTAGTGCTGGACCCAACTCCATTCGAAGCCGCAGGATGGCTTGCCGATGTCGAGGGCCATGGCATGAACTGCTCCTACGATGGTGCTGGCCCGCTGCTTGATTTAACTGATCGAGATTGCCTTGCATACTTCTACGGATTTTTGGTGCTGCACGGCGTTCCCGGTGTAGGTCCAATCCCCGACATCCCCCCGAGTATAGTTGAACTCTACATCAAGCCAAATGTTGCACTAGACCCAAACAAGCCTTGGCTAGACATTGATGGAAACAATGCTGAATATGACCGAATGCTGATTAGATTTGGTATGACCTCCCCAGAAGATTTCCCTGGCATGGGTGAAGGCTTGGAAGAGCTTTGGCGTGATCTTGCCGTTTTCACTAATTTATCATCCGGGACAATAGAGGCAGCTGGTGAAGAACTGGATGATAAACCACTAACTTGGGTCATGATTACTGGACGTCCAGTTACCAGATATGTGGCATCGGATGCCATGCAAAGTGAAATGCAGTCATCACTAATACTAGGTTCCCTATTCGTGTTCATAACCTTATCAATTGGTTTCAAATCGTTCAAGCAGGCAAGCATTACGTTAATTCCAATATTACTGGTTGTCGTATGGCTTTACGGTTTAATGTACGCAGCAGGTTCGTCGCTGAACATTGTTACAGTAACCATCGCAACAATATCGCTAGGTGTCGGTATAGACTACTGTATACACGTTACTGAACGATATCGGGAAAGTCGCGAAAAGGGCGAGTCACATCACCAGGCGCTTGTCGCAGTCGGCGGAGCCTGTAGTCTAGCCCTGATTGGTAGCGCTGCTTCTGATATTGCCGGCTTCAGCGTAATAGCACTTTCACCGATGGGTCTGTTCAGTAATTTTGGCATTTATTCAGCTGCTATGATTGCCTTATCACTAATCGCTAGTTTGGTTCTGACCACTGCAGCTCTTGGTATTCTAGCAATGTTAATGCGGGAAAATGAATCCGAACCGATGATTTTCATAGCCGACGAATAAGGTTATTTAGCCCAATTTAGCCAGAATGTCAATGACTGGTGGCCAGACTTACTACGACGGACTGATTGCTCAAGGTTATCCTGCTGACCAAGCCCTAGGATACACCCAACAGTATTACCCGGGATTTACACCTGCTGCTGCAGCACAGGAGTCAATGCCATTACCTGCTCCAATACCGTCCCAACCGCTGATACAACCACAAGCAACTCCACAGCCCCAAGTAATGCTTCAACCAATGGCACAGGCTATTCCAGTGCAACAACAGATAGTCTATCCAGCACTGGGAGGCGTGGCGTCAGTGGCGGTAGCGCCAATAGCGCAGAAAAAACCCATCCTAACATGGGTCGCAATTGGTTGCATCACTATCGCTGTATTGCTGGCTCTTGTTGGTCAATTTGGTAACTCGTGGCAGGTGCAGAATGATGAAAGCATCGAAAATGGCGCTGGACAAGTGTCATTAGGCTTGTCTAATATGAAGGTCGATTGCACTGGAGTTGCACAAGAGCAATCCTGCATCCAACTCGCTTACGTGCTACTTGCCGACGACATGGATAACGCTGCGTCAGTGAGTCCGCCAAGTGACTCGATAGTGAAGGGGCCAGTCGAGAATTATTGCGAGAATACCTATAGTTTAACCATCTCTTTAGCCGGAGATAATCAAGAACTTCGGAACCAAGCCGGTGATGATCGAGAAAATTGCCTGAGCAATGATGCTGCAGGGGGAGTTACCGGCATTACCGTGTGGATTGCCATGCTAGGGTTATTATCATCTGCCGTCATGCTTACCGTATCTAGTATCGGGAAAGAATTACCAGCCAGTGCTCAGCGATATGGTCGTACATCATCATTTATCGGCGGAG
>DUKK01000170.1 GCA_013329355.1 Candidatus Poseidoniaceae archaeon
CAAGAAATTGCCAATGGTGGTAGACTACTACTCTTTCCAGAAGGTAGGACGCATACCGAATCTGGTGTCAGCAAGGCCAAAACCGGGGCTGCAAGGATTATGCTTAGTGCCATACGCCATGCACGAAACAACAATTCAGCGCCACCAACACTAATTCCTGTTGGGCTGCACTACTCAAATTCCAATAAATTCAGAGAACGGGGTGCAGTCATTCTTGAGCGACCCATGGACTTGCCTGAGATCCCCCCTTTCAGCGACAACGATGCAGAGCAAATGCAGGCCGAGCATGAGTGGGTGTTGGCAGTAACTGACTCTATAGAATCTGAATTAAGACGAGCAAGCTTGTCTAAGACAACTTGGGAGGAACGTCGTTTAATTTGGTTGGCGAGAAGTGTTGCATATGCCGAAAGGTCGGCTCAAACCGGAGAGAAACTCCAACGCCCAAGTTACGCCGATTCAGTTATTGGTGCTAGACGCCTCAGAGCCGGTTGGGAATATTATAACGCAAATAACCCGGGAAAAATCGCCCCTCTGGTTGAGCAATCAAAGAATCACTTTGCTGAATTGGAATCTATTCAAGCAACGCCATATGATGTGGCTGCAAAACCAGAAAAACCGACGTTTTTCGGTTACCTAACCGCATTGGTATCGTGGCTTTGGGTGGCGGCTTGGATGCTTGGTTTAGTTACATGGAGCGCAATATTAGGCAATGTCCCGCCATACCAAGCAAATTACCTAACGATGTGGCAATTAAGAAAAAGAGGCGCAGAAGAATCGATTTATGGAACCTTGAAAATAGGGATAGCGGTAATCATGTTCCCAATTTGGTGGGTCTTTGTCTCACTAGCCGTTACAGTGATGTTTTTAGCGACTGAAAGCCCAGTTTACATATTGCTGAACAAACATTGGTTATTGGCACTTTTCACTCAAATTAACCCGATAGTAATGTTCTTTCTTCTAATGTTGTGGTGGCCTACCTCGGGTAAATTGCACATGAAACTTTACTCAAGACTTGTGTGGAATTGGCGCAATCTAAAGCGATGGAAAAATTGGCGAAAGAATCAACAATACTGGAATGAACTACACATTAGGCAACGCAACATTGGGGCGATGTTGATTGATTTAGGTGATGGATTAATTTTGCCCGGCGATCGAGAATGGCAGGACCCAGTCACGGGCAGTGATGACTATATTTATGTCAAATCGAGGGCTTAATTTCATTCATTTGAACCCTATATTGATATGCATCCTTTCATACGGTGTAGCGGGTGAGCGGGTGGTCGGTTCCGAGTATGTAAAAATGACACCTGCTGCCGAAAAAAAAATCTGGAGTGCAACAGTAAACACAAAATCGTTTGAAATTTTGATAAATTCAAATGCTGTTTTATTGGATGTTCTCAGAGACCAAGTGGGTACTCTTGGAGTAAAGCGAGGTTGCGACCTAGGCACTTGTGGGTGTTGCACGGTAATGATTGATGGGGAGCCTAGGCTATCCTGCTTGTGCCTTGCAGGACAGGTTTCAGAAACCTCGATAACGACAGTTGAGGGTCTTGCTATTGGTGCGCACTTAGCACCAATTCAGGCTTGCTTCGCGAAATACGGTGGCTCTCAATGCGGATTTTGCACGCCGGGTTTCCTTGTCGCCTCACAAGCCTTGCTAGATGAAAACCCATCCCCTACAGATCAAGAAATTTCTGAAGCAATCGAGGGCAATTTGTGTCGTTGCACAGGTTACCAACAAATAATCGAATCGATTCAGGAAGCGGCAAAAATTCATCGGGGAGAAGTGGCTACTCCGTCACCCGCTTCAGATCCACATCCAGACCCTCATCCGGGAGGTCCCGGAGAGCCATCAATGCCTCCTGGCCATGCGAAGTGATAACTATGTCAGCAGGTTATCGACAGCAGCCAGGTAACTCTTCCTCCAAGAGGACTGATGGTAAAAGAACGGCAGGGAAACAGGTTTTCCCGCCGCCCGGTTCGGGTGGCTCAAGGCCGGTAATGAAAGAGAGAGATCTAGATTTTATTCCAGAATCAGTTGGTGGCAAAGAACCACAACCTGCTGGCTCACACATCCATGACCGAATTCGCACCGGAACGGTAGTAGGCAAATCATTGTCACTGGTTGATTCCAACGCCAAAGTTACCGGCCAAGCATGGTACGGTGATGACGTTAGACTACCCAATGAAACAATCGGTAAAATCCTTCGTTCACCCCACCACTACGCCAAAATAAAATCGATAGACATCTCGAGGGTTGAAGCCTTACCTGGGGTCATTGCGGTGGCAACTGGCCAAGATGCAACCAGTAGTTTTGGGGTGTTACCAGTTACCAAAGACGAACATGCCATGGCCGTTGAAAAAGTGCGGCACATGGGCGATTTGGTAGCATGTGTGTGTGCCGAAACGGAAGCAATTGCTATCGAAGCACTGTCACTGTTTGACATCGAGTGGGAAGAGTTAGATCCGGTATTCGATCGAAAAATGGGCTTGGAGGACGTCGATGAACCAATTCACTGGCGCGGAAAATACCACTTATCAAGAACCAATGTCCAGAAGCGCGTATTCCAAGAATTCGGCGACCGTTCTTTGGTTGATAATGCACATGCTTCATCTCATGGTAAGTGGAGTATGGAGGGCGTGCATCATGGATTTACAGAGCCTCATGCAGTTGTCGCGCACTGGGATCCGAACGGCAGACTACAACTGTATACTCCGCAACAGGTGCCACATTACACCCACCGAGCGCTATCTACAGTTCTTGATGTTCCAATGCATCAGATAAACGTCATTCGAACATTCGTTGGCGGCGGATTTGGCGGAAAATCAGACCCGTTCCCGCATGAAATGTGCGCTGCTATACTAGCCAGAAAATCAGGGCGTCCTGTCCGAATTACCTTTGATCGTGAAGAGGTGTATTGGATTAATCGGGGCCGACATCCCAGCGACATCGAGGTGAAAATGACCGCCGACGATATCGGTAGAATTTCTGGATTTGATATCGATGCTCTGATTGATGGCGGCGGTTTTGCATCGTTCGGCCACGTTACTTCTTACTACAATGGAGTACTTGCTACCGCTCCATATGAGCTAGGTTCATTCCATTACACTGGCGCCAGAGTTTGGACTAACAAACCCGCATCTGGAGCGATGCGCGGTCACGGAGCGGTAAACACAAGATGCGCAGTGGAAGTCGGTTTGGATGAAATGGCTGAACAAATGGCGGTAGACCCAATTGATCTACGCTTGGCCAATTTGCTGCCACCGCACAGCCGGACGATAACCGGATTCAGAATAACCTCAAACGGCATGCGTGAGGCTTTGGAAGAGGTCAGAAGCGGCTCAGATTGGGATGAAAAGTTCCGTCAGTTGCCGCTTGGTAAAGGAATCGGCGTTGGCTGTGGTTTCTTTATCTCTGGTTCAGGTCTGCCAATTCACTGGGATCCCAACAGATTTCCTCACGCAACCGTCCACATACAGGTCGACATGGATGGCGGAGTCACGGTTCACACCGGTGCAGCAGATATCGGACAAGGGTCGACGACTGCTGTTGCCCAAGTGGTTGCAGAAGTTCTTGCATTGCCAATAGAAATGATTCATGTGAGGAGCCATGAAAGTGATACTGCACCTGTTGATTTAGGATCTTATTCGAGTAGGGTTACATTCATGAATGCCAATGCGGCAATCAGAGCGGCTCTTGAGATTAGAGAACAAATTCTCAAAGCTGCATGGGATATATTGGGCCATCATCCAAACACATTAGTTTTGAACGATCGTCGAATATATTACAAACACGACCCGTCAATTGGAGTGTCTTACCTCAAAGCGCTACACAAGGCCCAGGAAGACAAAGGTTCCCTCATTGCTAGTGGCGCATATCGCTCACCGCCAATGGGTGGTGTTCACAAAGGAGCTGCTGCTGGTCTTGCACCTGCTTATTCTTTCTCGGCCTATGTCGCTGAGGTTGATGTTGATGTCGAACTAGGCTTGGTCAAGTGCACTAATGTCTGGGCAGCCCACGATTGTGGAAAAGCCCTGAATCCACTTGCCGTCAAGGGCCAGATAATTGGTTCGTGTCACATGGGTTTAGGTCAGGTTTTGTCTGAGAAAATGGTCTATGGTAGGACTGGTCATCTGCAAAATGCTAATCTGCTTGAATACAAGATTCCTTCAGTTCATGAAATGCCTCATGTGGTCCCGATCATCATTGAATCATGCGACCCTGAGGGGCCATTTGGAGCAAAGGAAGCCGGGGAAGGTCCACTCCTGCCCATACTCCCCGCAGTGGTAAACGCGGTTTACGACGCAGTAGGTGTTAGATTCAGAGATTTACCACTCACACCAGATATTGTTTACAAAGGTATTGAGCGACAACGTAGGGCCCTAAAA
>DUKK01000062.1 GCA_013329355.1 Candidatus Poseidoniaceae archaeon
CCCTGGGGAAAGATGGTGTTATGAAGCGAGTTTCTGCTGGCCATGCAGCAAATGAAGCTCCAACAGTTTCTCGGTAAACGATGACAAATTTCTCAATTCCGACGTGTTGGAGGGTAATTCCTACACCTACTCCAGCGGCGCCTGCGCCGACCACTATTACGTCATATATTACGTCGCTTTGTTCAACATTGTTGGTTTCTGACATAGCCCTTACGCAGATTAATATCTTTTTAAAAAAATGTATTAGCGCTTAGCATCACTTTGGTAGTTAGGTTGATTTTTGCGACCATTTCGTTAAATAAATTATCACCTTCCGCACTGAGCATCTTCACAGTTCAACTCTAAATATTAGTCTCGAGTTATTCATCGAAACCTTTTGCTGTGTATCATCTTGATGCTCGTGAATGGGCACGAGCACTGAGCTTAGTTTTCCGGTTTTTAAAAAATGCAGTGCCCTGTTTAGCAGTTAAAAAACAATGAAGTGCTCGTGCCGGGATTCGAACCCGGGTCGACGGGATGAAAACCCGCAATGATGGACCTGGCTACACCACACGAGCGACAGCCTACCGACTAATCACCCGTTCATAACAATTCGCATTTTCAACTCACTGTGGTGGTTAACTGTGCGATTGCTGTTCGTTACCAAGATTTGACCACCACTGCCAAATGAAGTAAGTAAGCGTAATTATGCCAATCATTAACACTGCAATGAGAATTTCATTGTCGAGAAATATGTTCATTGCATCCAAGGCTTTTTCACCGTATATGCCGATCAATAAAGCCTCAAGTCCGAATCGCAGTCCTCTGCCGAATAAACCGGCAACGAGGAACGACTTCTTATCCATCTCACCCATTCCGGCAACCCAACCAAATACCTTGTATGGAATCGGTGAGACAGCTGCGATGAATATTCCAGCACGACCATATTTGCTTGTTAGCGTCTCAAGTTTTGTTACATGCTTTGGTTTGGCAAACCTATCAAGCAACTGTCTGCCCCACTTTTGCCCGATTAAATAACCGACATACGAGCCTGCAACAGAGGTCAGTGTCACGACCAAAAAATACCACAAGACAAGTGGTTTATTGCTCATGGCCTCATAAAGCATAGGAAGGTAAACCAAATCTGGTGGTAGAGGTTGAATTATGGCTTCCGTGAATGACACAGCTCCTAACACGCTGGAGTTTGTTCTCTCTAGGATGAAATCGAGAACGTTGCTGTACCACGACACAAGTCTATGGTCTAGTCCTGATTTATTGAATGTGTGGCTAATCGGTGGGTTGATGTGGTTGATTGTTAGCATCTGATAACAATGCGAGTGCTAGATACTGCGGCGTTACTTTACTGGCCGGCATCAGAGATTACTCACGGCATTTGCTCAGTCAGTCAACAAGTTGAGTTAGAGAGGGTTAGTCCTCAGCGCTACATGCTCATCAATAGTCTTGAAATTGACTGGCGAATACCTGACCCAAGCTGGATTGATGAGGCAAGAAATAGAGCCGCAGAAAGTGGAGATTTACCGAGGCTGTCCAATGTTGACATTGATGTCCTCGCTTTGGCAATTGGATTAAATGCACCCTTGTATACCGACGACTATCGATTACAGAATGCTATGCAAATGGCCGGGCTGGAGACTCACCCCGTGGGAGTAAAAGGGGCCAAGCAAGTTTGGCAATGGGAACTTCGTTGTTCAGGGTGTGGCTCAACAGAACCCGTTCCAGCGGATGTCAAGTCTAATAGATCCGGTCCTGTCAAAGATTGTGTGTCATGTGGCGCACCGATGATGCTGAAGCGGAAAAAACGGTAATCATTCCTCTGCAGCGAGATCTTCGAGTGCCTTCACCTTCTTCTCTAATTCATCTGGGTCCATCCCGGTTGGGTCAATACCAACAGCCTTGGCACGAGCGGCAAGAGCTTGCGCAGGTGTTCTCCCGCCAGCGTCCATATCGGTGATTGTTTGTTCGAGTTTCATAGCTTGAGTGGATTGGTCTAGGCCCTTTTGGAATTCACCTTTCGAACGACCCAGAGCATTAGCCATCTTCGGTAACCTCTCGGCGCCAAATAAGACAAAAAATATTACTAATAAAACAATTATTTCAAGTGGTCCAAGCCCGCCGAACATGCTCCTTCCTCAAGGCTTGGTGAGTGGGGTTGCTGTTGAACTCTTCGGTTCGTGTGAGGCATCAATTATTCATTTAGCCACCTGAAACCGGAGGTAGCAGCGCTAATTCATCGCCGGGATAAAGGATTGAATCTATCCCACAAAATGCGCCGTTGATTGCTACCTTCAAGCCTTTGTTTATCCACTTGGCAGCCCCCAATTTATTTATCAAAAACTGACATGAAACTGGTCCAGTTACGGCAATCTGGTGAGTTCTCCCGTAGGCGTCTTTAAGTGGTCCAAAACAAAGCACAGTGACGCTCATTGCTGCTTCTGCATCGTCCATAGTGACGCTTTGAAGCGGTAGTTTATCAACGCAGTTCCTCTGAACCATTACTATGCGGACAGTTATGCAGGCAAATGACTTGTGGAAGTTGTATCCATCTGGTGAGTCAACGATACAAGCTGTTAGAGGTGTTAGTCTGGAGGTAACTGAAGGAGAAGTCATAGCAATTATGGGCCCTTCTGGTTGCGGGAAGACTACCTTGCTCAACGTGTTGTCTGGGATTGATGAGCCAACCTCTGGCGGAGTTACTCTCGAAGGTAAACCGCTATTTGGTATCAGTGACGATGACCGTTCGAGGATGCGTGCGGAAAACCTGGGATTTATTTTCCAAGACTTCAACTTACTGCCTGTTTTGTCAGCAGTAGAAAATGTTGAGTTGCCTCTGTTGATGATTGGTATACCCGCTGCAGAAGCCAGAACAACGGCTCTAGGTGCACTTGCTGCAGTTGGTCTAGGTGACCGTAGCGACCATCGTCCAAGCGAGTTATCAGGAGGTCAGCAACAACGGGTCGCAATTGCTCGAGCCATCGTGCACAAGCCGACAGTAATATTGTGCGATGAGCCAACTGGAAATTTAGATTCCGCTACCTCCTCAACAGTAATGGAATTACTCAAGGGGATCAATGAAAAATTAGGCACAACATTCTTGTTGGTTACTCATGATAGTGATGTAGCACAACAGTGTAGTAGAATTTTACAAATGGAAGACGGTCAGATTGTGAGCGATAAAATTGGTGTTGAGGAGGAGTAAGACTGCTGTTTGAGGCTGTCGTTTTGCTGTTACTGGTCGGTATTCCGTCCAGTATCTCAACTTGGCAGTTGCGACGCGCACGAAAACTTTCATCGTTGGTTCAAGCAGCGTTAATCGGTGCGCCAGTTATTGATTCAATTATCGGCTTTTGGCTGTTTGAGTTACTGGGTGTAAGCGGCTTATCACTGTGGGTTGGTGCTTTATGCATTGGCATAATTAGTCATATTCTAGCTCAGCCGCTATTAGTTCCACAGCGGCTAATCATGTGGCGGTTGGCCAAAGAGAACATTTTACGCAGAAAGCGACAAGCAGCACTCCTAATGGCAGGATTAGTTATTGCGTCAGCAATAATCAGTTCGTCATTAGTCGTTGGCGATTCCTTAGATGCGACTATTACCAACGAAGTCGAAGGTTCATGGGGTGAGACGGATGTCACGCTGTCAGGATTTGACTTCTCGACAGGCGAGCGCGTTGTTATTAGTGAGAATGTCGCAGACGGCCTATGGTCCGAGATATCTTCAGACGGCTCACTGAGTGAGATTATTGACGGGCAACAGCAGGGTATAATTAGCGCAGTTTCGATTGCCGTAACGAGTGGTAAATCTTTGCCAGCAGTAACCTGGGCAGCGATGAATTCCACCATTGATAGCGAAGCAGTGTGGCCAAAAATCGGTGGAGAAAGCGGCATTAGATTCATTGATATTGCTGAGGTTAACAGACTTGAAGGAAATCCTAACATTGTCATTAACAAGGTGTTAGCTGATGAATTAAACATTAATCAGGGCGATAATGTCGAGGTCGGTTACTATGTCACGGAAGACAATACAAGGGAACGTGTTGAACAGACTTTTTCGGTTTTCAAGGTGATAAATAACGCCGGAATGGGTAGTTTAGCGGGTACGCAGTCGCCAGCAATATTCAGTGACTTACTCACTGCTCAGTTGCTTCAGAAAATGCCCAATCAAGTCAATACAGTGTACTATGCTGTGGGTGACAAACACGATAATGAAAACGCTATTCAACCAATTCTTACCAATCTAGGCGAGTTACTGAATAATACTCTCACTGCTGAAGATGTTGGGCTAAACTTGGAATATCAGGAGGCTGCAAACTCAGTTACATTGTCTTCTGAACAAGGTATTGGACGCATCGCCGGAGAAGATGTTGTGGCATTGAGGGAAAACCTCTCAATGTTAATTCCAAATACCTCCATGCTTGAAGTTCTGCAGGTTCCGCTTATCGAGGTCGACTATGATGATGAGCAGATTTTGACGCTTGCTTCGGGGCAGGTTACCGATTTGCTAATTGGTAATCGCTCATTATGGCATTTTGCTGATGGTGGTTTTGGTTACCAGATTAACGGCGATGGTGACGCGTGGCTTTGGCAAGTTGATGACAATGAACGAATCAACGGATTCACCATGAGTGAAAACGGTAGCTTCGGCGCAGTTGCCTACACTGGTGGTATTGTTATTGGCAGTGAGCAAGATCTCGATAATCAGTTTTGGGCAGAATATGAATCCAGTGGTGAAATAGAGGACATTGCGTTTGGACCTGATGGTTGGTGGGCCATTGAATCACAAATTGATGAATTAACCTTGCATCAGTTTTCACTTGACCTAGTAAAAAATGAAAATAAAGTGTTAGATATTTCACTACCGTCTACCATATTGTCGATTGAGTTAATCGCGGAAGACAAACTCTACTTATCTGTTGAAGGCCTACTAAATATCAACCGATACGTATCTAATAATTTGTCATTACAAAGTGGTTTCAGTCATTGGCAAGATGGCGAATATTGGCCCGTGCAGGCTGAAATCGAGCCTGCAGGATACCAAGCATGTAATGGTCAATCCGTCGTATATTCAAACCATTTTGGCAACTGGTGTACCTATGATTTAGGCATACTAAGGTTTGGCCCGAACGCTATTGAAACCATTCGTCTGCCAGTATTATCTTCAGCAGGGGGCTTTGGCGAGTTACCTCAGTTATTCCTGTCATTTGGCGGTGGTGAGTCTCCAGTTAGTGTGACTGATGATCGCGTAATAGTTTCCAATCGGCTCAAAGATTTGAACATGATACAGAATTCCAGTGGCTTGTGGGTGAAAGGCTTGATTCCCTACGCCTTCGGTAATGATAGTGCTCTCCGTCTATCCTATGACGGCGAATATAGTGATTTGACTGGACTTGAATCCTTGGCCGAGTTGGATGATGTGGTTCTTGGTTTTGTCTCTCTAGACTATGCTGAGCAATTATCTGCTGCCGGACCAAATGAGCGGTCA
>DUKK01000040.1:0-5156 GCA_013329355.1 Candidatus Poseidoniaceae archaeon
TGACTATTCTTCCTCTCTGTCGGGAATGTCACCATGACCGTCAAGCTGGATTTTTAACACACTGACTGTCCTATCCCGGCCATCTTCTGACGGGATTACCTCGCTCTCGCAACTTATCTCACCGATAACCACTTGCTCTGGCAAGCCCTGTGCGATGATTCCGTTTCTGCGCCGGCAAACTTCCGCAACATCCACTGCTCGACCAATTGTTGCTCCCCGAGCCACTAGCTCCAAATTCCGGTCACCTGATTCCATTGCCATAACTACTGCTCGAACGTATGCATGTAATGGTTTCTTGCCGATGAAAACTTTCCGTCTATCTGTCATGCTGAACTCGTTTATCCATCATCGTTACACGGTTAAATGTTACTTAGAAAAAAATGCAACTTTGGTGCGAGCGCCGGGACTCGAACCCGGGTTCAGGCGTTGGCAACGCCCGGTGATAACCACTACACTACGCTCGCTGGGTATTAATCCGACTAATCAGAGGTATAAACCGTTATCGGAATGATATCTACTCAAATCCAAACCTGTCATCGTGGTAGTCTTTGTCATTGCCTCTGCGCATCAGAAATATCACAGAGACAGCGGCAATGGCGGCAAATCCAAGCAGAATAATGACTAGGACAGAACTTGAAATTGTATCGCTGTCTAAACTTGGAATAATGCTCAAATCTTCCTCAACGACTATCGATACCGGGACTACAGAGGTTGCAACATCGAAACTATCGATTGCTTGAACCTGTATTTCATGAGTTCCAAGCGGAGTGCTGGGGCGTAGTGATAACTCAACAGAATAAATTCCGTCTCCCGACATTCGGTCTCCGTTGATACCATTATCATTGAGGTTTACCCAACCGGTTTGAGCACCCAGTGGTGCAAATACTCCTAGATTTGCCCGGGCATTAGCCACTCCATCCTGGTCAGTTATTTGTGCTTCAAAGACTACTGTTACTGCGGTGTCTTCACGAGTGTACTTAGTTGGGTTTTGAACGGTTATCGATGGTGCGGAGTTTTCGATATTGATACTGATTAGAATCGGTTCTGCGGTTGGAATATAGTGAGGTCCATTTGGATGTGTCAAACTTGGTGCAGCATCAAAATACACGCTACTCAGACCGGTTTTACCCAACCCATCAACAAGAACAAATTCCAAAATTTGCTGGCCCGGGGACATACCATCTGGGACTACCATCATTGTCGTCCAAACTCCAGAGTTGTTGCTTAACTGGACCAAGTCGCCACCGAATTCTCTCAAATCTAAACTAATGTTTGCGACACCGTGGCCGTCGTATGCTTGAAGGTTGACTACCATGTTGGTTCCGCGCGGCCCTTCTGTTGGGGAAATCTCGGCGTGAATCAAACGAGGGGCTTGGTTAACGACCGATATATTACTTGCAAACGTTACTTCTACACCGAATGAATCAACTGCCTGCACCTCTATTGAGTATGTCCCCACCTCCAGACCGGGGACAACTATCCTAGTCGAATATCTGTCATCGCCAATCGCTAAATCGCCGTCGATCCCACGATCATTCATTGCAACTATTGAACCGCCAATTGGTGACAAATCAACAATGACTTGCTCAAGATTCCAATCGATATCATTCACCTGTGCCACTAATGTTGCAAGGCTACCACCCTCTGAAATCACGATGCCCTCAAGCAGTGATAATCCGCTGATAATTGGGCCTGAATTCTCTTCTGATGTGACCACAGCAGGCGAAATTACTCTTGTCAGGGTTTGTGTCTCGGTGAAATTGGCTGAATAATTATCCTCCCCAAACGGAAGCTCCAAGACTCGAGCAACGCTGGATATCAGTCCTTTCAGCGGCCCCTCATCGATAATTGCACCCGATGCAGTGCCTGAATCGGTACCCTCATAGATTCCCGTCCAGGTCACAACATGAAAATTATGACCATCGCGCGGGTCATTTGCTACCGCCCCGGCAGTTACTATTAGTGTGAGATCCTGTTGGTCGGCCAGTCTAATCACATCTCCAGGATGCATCGGAATAGGCATCCATCCAGTCTCCCTACTGATAGTAAGGTTGCCGAGTGATTCATCCACCTCTGGTGGCTCTGGCTGCCGTTCAATCGGACTGGCTTCGGGAAATTCCTCGCCGCTCGATGACTCCGCTCCTGTCTCCTCCCAAACTAAGCGAACTGTTCGATTATCCCAATCAGAATAAATCACCTGATAATCCCAAGTCTGATTGTGAGTTGCACCAATGCCTGCTCCATCAAAGAAATTGCCCCCATTTACCCCAGTTAGGTTGAACCACGACTCTTCGTGTATGACGTTTACTGGAAATATCACTCCTGTTGCATTAGCCTGATTACCTGATTGTTCAATTCCTCGAACTACCCCAAAGTTTCCTTGCACGTCTCCAGTAATGTCACCATCGATATGAAGCTCGTCAATCATAGTCACGCCCTGTTGAACCTTGGTATGGAATTGATATATCGTGCCATTAATTGCGACAGACGATTCATTATCGCTCTCCGAAAATCCAAAGGTTCCAGAGCCGATAATTTCCTCTAGGTGATTGGTTCTAACCCCGTCCTCCCATGTCTCTTCGGTATTGAGGTTGTTTACATCGACATCCAGTCTAGCTCCATCGTCAATTATGACCATTTCAGCAATCGCTTCAAAGCGTTGATCGTAAAACCTCCTTACGCCATTTTCATCCCAGGTTTCGAAGTAGAAAACACCGATTTCACCGTCCACCATCGTCGAAGAGTTATCTACATCTTCCGAACTGATGTTGAGCAATCCCTGTGCATCCAATTTCAGTCGTTCAGAGATTTCCCCGTTAAGCAATGACCGGTTCAGCTCAGCATTGGTAACATCGACTAAGATTACGGTTTGGATATCATCTTCGGCGGTGATTATATTCAAACTGCCTGTGCCCACTGCTTCGAATACCTGAGAGGTGAGCACACCGTTCTCTATGGTCTCATTTTTCCAGATTGATTGCAAATCTAGGGTTAGATTATTATTGCCTAATTCTGTTGATTCTATGAATGCTACACTTCCATTGCCCAGTTCCCAAGATTCTACTGTGTTACCTATTCGCTGTTGCCAACCTTGTCCAGAAAAATCGAGATTGAAACCCTGCGGTCCTTCAGGTGTGTCGTATCGCTGATCTAGTAGCCAAGTTGTTTCTAGCATAATCTCGTGATCGTCCATCGGCTGATTCCAAGTCCCAACCTCAAATTCTCGGTCGACAATCATTGGATCAATCAGCTCTTGTCCATCATAATGCGTAATAGTTAGCGTCACAGTAACTACATCGCTCCATGACAGTGTGGTGTTTAGGTGGAGATCTAATACTCTCTTGTTGCCGATTAAGTCCCATGATTGCAGCACGTCACTGGCCAAATTGACCCCATTGTGTAAGTGCTGCACATCAACTGTGCACTGATATGAGGAGTCATCGGTGAAGGTCACGCGATAACTATGCATGTTGTCACCGGCCTCATCAGCAACCCAGTTAGCGTTTATTTGTGGCTGCTGTGGCAAGTCATCAGCGATTGCAGTCATGGAAAATAATGGCATAACTAGCATCAAAAGAGCGACTGTGGTTAGTCTCTGTGATTTTGCCATGGTCTAAATGTGAACCTGCTACTCTTCAATACTTGTGGAAGTTTGCTTAACAAACTAGGACATAATCATCTTCCTTGCAGACCTTGGGTTGATAAAATCTTGACTGAAGGTAATTTCCTAGCGCGAAATTGATGAAGGGCGGTAACTTCCCAGTGGTATAGGAGGGGCTGGCTTGGCGATGATAAGTGTAACATTACCGGATGGAACTGTCAACGAGTATGCTGCAGGAATCACCTGCGCAGAGGTCATTACCGATGCACTTGGCAAGAAAAACGGTTGCATAGCAGCCTCGGTAGACGGTCAGGAAAAAGACATGTCACACGAAATTAAGCATTCATGCACGGTTGAAGGAATCAAAGCTGAATCCGCTGCTGGGATGTATATTCTTCGCCACAGCACAGCGCATTTATTGGCCCAAGCAGTGACAGAGTTGTACCCTAACGCTAAGCCAACAATCGGCCCAGCAATTGACCGAGGTTTCTACTACGACTTTGCGATGGAGTCAATAACGGAAGCAGACCTAAAACCAATTCAAAAAAAGATGCAAGAACTCGCTCGACGTAACTTCACTATCGAGCGACTAGAACTTGATGACCGTGAGTTAAGAGAACACTTCACAACAAATTCCTACAAACTTGAAATTATCGATGATAAAATCGGCGAAGGCACTGGCTCGACTATTTACAAACAAGGCGATTGGTATGATTTATGTCTCGGTCCTCATGTCCCAAATACTGGCAAACTAATGTTCTGTAAATTGACCAGCGTTTCATCTGCATATTGGCGAGGTGACCAAAGCAGAGAGCAACTGGTCAGAATCTATGGCATTGTCGAACCGACTAAAGATGCACTCAAACAAACTCTTCACAGGATGGAGGAGGCAAAAAAGCGCGACCACCGCAAACTTGGCCGAGATCTGCAATTATTTCACATCGATGAGGAGGTCGGGCAGGGCCTGATATTGTGGACCCCTCGAGGAGCAATTATCCGGCAAGAGTTGCAAAATTTCATCGGCGAACACCTAACAAGGCAGGGATATTCTCAGGTATTCACACCTCACATCGGCAAGCTTGACTTATATCGCAAATCGGGACATTTCCCGTATTATCAGGATTCTCAATATCCGCCGCTCGTCGAAAAGGATTTGATGAAAAAATTATCTGATGAAGGCTGCTCATGCTCTGAGTTGTCAAACATGATGAAAACTGGTGATATCGATGGTTATATGTTGAAGCCAATGAATTGCCCGCATCACGTCAAGATATACGCGTCGCAAGCAAGATCATATCGCGACCTACCACTTCGATTAGCAGAGTTTGGTACTGTCTATCGATGGGAACAATCAGGCGAGATTTCTGGCATGACGCGGGTACGTGGCTTCACCCAAGATGATGCTCATTTATTCGTAACGGAGGACCAAATAGGTCAAGAAGTGCTTGGTTGTATCGAGCTTGTACAGATAATTTTTGACAAATTAGGCATGAAAGACTACCGCGTCAGAGTAGGCTTGAGAGATCCAGATTCGTCAAAATATGTCGGCGACCCA
>DUKK01000040.1:5511-20911 GCA_013329355.1 Candidatus Poseidoniaceae archaeon
GGCAGCCGCTGCGTCTATGGGCGTAGACTGGTCAGAAGAAGAGGGTGAAGCTGCTTTTTACGGGCCAAAAATAGACTTCGTGGTGAAAGACGTAATTGGCCGAGAGTGGCAACTAGGCACAGTTCAGGTCGATTACAATCTGCCGGAGAGATTTGACTTATCGTATAAGGGCTCAGACGGTGTTCTTCACAGACCGGTCATGATTCATCGAGCGCCCTTCGGTTCAATGGAACGTTTTTGTGGAGTTTTAATTGAACACTTCGCTGGCAGATTTCCAACCTGGCTATCACCAACTCAGTGTCACATATTAACAATTTCACAAAAACACACCGAATACGCTAATAGCGTAGCAGACCAACTCAAAGAACACGGATTCAGGGTAGAAATTGATGATGGCGATGATACCATCGGTAAAAAAATAAGAACCCACAGAAAATTACACCCAGCGTACATGGTAATCCTGGGCGATGGTGAAGCCGAGAATAATACCGTTAGCCTTCGAGGTCGTAGTGGTGATCAAGTGGCGGATATTCCGCTAACTGAATTTGTCAGCAACCTAAGGGCTGAAATTGATGACAAGTCATCAAAACCAAACCTGGTTTGAAAGGGGGCTTCTGTATCTCAGCACCGCCAATTGTCAATGAATTTGGCTTTGCAGCGATAGTTCCATTTTTGTTCGCTGCGGCGACGGCATATCTATTCTGGAATAGTGTGGTGCCGCGGCAACTTAGGGGTTTACAGGTTGCATTTCAAACCGGAGAAAAGCGCTACGAAGTCCACAATGTCACCAGATCAGTCGAGGATGCGAGAAACCTACTGCAGACCAAAGGTATGCGGTTTGGTGTCACCTCCTATCTGTTCGCACTGACCGGTGTCTTGATATTGGTGTTTGAATTTCTGATGACCAAATATAATTTTTCGGAAGGCTACCATGCTGCATCGATTATCATCGCCTTGTTGTTTATTGGCATACCCGCAGTTATTTCCAGTGGTTCCTCACTCGGTGCCCAAGTTGTGAAACCGGTGGGTGCAGGCAAAGCCACCCTACAGAATTCAGACATTTGGCAGAACTACTCATATGTCGTATTGACATTCAGTTGGATGATTTTAGTCTTAATATGTGCCATACTGTTGAGCATGCTTAATATTCCATCATTTAGGATTTTCAGCATCTGTGCCTTTGTCGCTTTTGCACCTGCAGTGCTCGCTTATGGTCGGGTGTTGGGCTCGTCATGGCAGGCATTGAAACAGTCCTCAGTCAAGATTGCCGGCGGTGAGGCCTCACCATTTCACAATCACAAGCCGAGCCCGAAGCAACAGGCCATTGCGCAAATAGTCAACGTAAATCTATCAGTTATGCCGTTTATTGCATTCAACACAATTGTTTCAATAATTGCATTGGCCATTGACCCAGATATGTTTACTCACACAGAAAGGGTGCTAGATCTACCAGAATATCGTGTACAATCCTCAATAATGGAAGAAGGAGGCATTCTCGGCTTTGCCATGATTGAATTATTTGCCTACATACCTGCTGAAGGGATTAGGATACCACTAGTGAATATGGTGCTACTATTTTTGCTACTAAACGTTGCACTAATTGGATTCCTATTCGTTTACGAGGTCGCTAGAATCTTGTTCCTTGACGTCCAGGATGTCTCTGGAAAAGGTGGTATTAGACTCGCAGACAGTCGGTTGTTAAGGGCTGAAAGAAGTCAACAAGCCAAAGTGCTGAACTTCTGTTTTACCGGCTTTGCTGGTCAATCCATGCTACTACTCGGTTTAGCAATGATCACTTTCTGGGACTCTAGTTTCTTACCTCAAGGTGCCGCCTGTGGTTCTTGGGAGAATAATCTGTGCACAATCATCCAAAAAGACGCGCTGGAGGAGTTAACTTGGATGTTATCTTCAGGTGGCCAAGTTGCCTTTGTTGTAATTTGGGCAAGGTCTAGGAAAATCGGCTCACGACTAGAAGATATTTCTTTTGATGCATCAGTCGGAGAAAATCGGGCTCGGATGGCGCAACTTGAGGACGTTATCTATCTTAAACAAAAAGCAATCAGGAAATTGGTAACCGATGACTCATGGGACAAGGCACTGAAGCGCATCGATGCGGTTATCGAAGGACATGGAGAACAATTAGAAGGTCTAGATTTAGTAAGAAAAACTGACGCAATGATGGAGATTTATGCCGCCATGGGTCGGTGGGATGACGCCGAAAATAATGCGGTATCGATACTTGCGTTACGAGGTGGTAGAGAAGCACAAATAGCTAGATTGATTCTTGTTGCGGCTAGTTTAAGTCAGCGAGATTATGCTGAGGCAAAACCTCGACTAGCACTACTGCCTGAAGATGATATTGAAGCTGCAAGACTGCAGTGGTTTGCCTCATTGATGCAACCAAAGAGAAGAAAACTGGATGAGAAACTCAAATCACTGCTATCTGTTGACCCACTGATGAAGCGCAACATCGATTTAATCCGACGGTTCATCGACGGCAAGGCAGTAACTGAACTGAAGTATCGACATAATCCAGCAGACCGGCTAATTTTACTTGGTGATGTGGGAAGATTGAGATTAGTCGGCAAATCCGAATTAGCACTCAATATTTTAGAACGCTACATTAGGGAACACTCGCTAGAGGATTGGGTTCACGGCGGAGTAGTGTGTGCTCTACTCCACTTAGATGAAGGCCGTGTTCTTACCGCAACGAACATGGCTGAAAACCTCGCTAAACAACAATCTAGGCACCCTCATCTACGGAGTTTGCTACGTCATTTGGAATCAATTGGCGAAACAATCGCTGCTAGTAGTGAACCAACGGGAATTGAATGGCTAAGAGATTCAGGACTAGATTGGGTCAATGCATGGCCTTATCGTCACACCGTCGCACCGGCGCCAGCATTAGTTACAAAGGAGTTACAAAAGCATGCCTGGCAAGCCAATGGTTGGGTTGCCTTTGGTGATGAATCGACCTTCAGTAACGCTAAGAAAAAGTTGGCTGCTGGCTGGAAACTATTGAACTCATACAAGAGTGAAATTGATTTTCCTCCCTGCTTATTTACCCACTTGACGGGAGTAATTGTAACCATTGGTGGGATGCCGGTAGACCTTGGTATACCTGGTGACATCGACATCGCAGAAATTGAGAAATCGGGTCTCCTCGACTGATTAGCCCCAGTTGCAAGCTTCGAGGTGTTCCTGGCCACCCATCAAAGGAATCAAAACCTCTGGAATCATAACTCTCCCATCAGCTAACTGATTCTGCTCCATGATGGCGACTAGGGCTCGTGAGGTTGCAACAGCAGTGGAATTTAATGTATGGACAATCGGTTGGTTGGCGTGACCGGGTTGGCCGTATTTTATTTGCAGCCGGTTTGCTTGATAATCAGTGCAGTTGGAACATGAAACCACTTCCTTGTATTGACCTGCTCCGGGTAACCATGCTTCAATGTCATACTTTCTTGCCGCAACAGTACCCATGTCCCCGGTGCAAATATTCACCACCTCAAAATGTAAACCTAAATCGGTCCACAAGTCGATACAATTCTGCAGCAATTCCTCATGAAATTGCCAAGAGTCCTCAGGTTTAGCAATCACAATCTGTTCAACCTTGGTAAACTGGTGAACACGCCATATACCTAGGTCTGATTGCCCGTGAGAGCCTACCTCGCGTCTAAAGCATGGAGATACACCAACGACCCTCAGGGGTAGTTGCTCCTCTGGTATTGTCTCACCCATGTACATCGCAGTTAAGGGATGTTCTGAGGTTGCAATCATGTAATATTTGTCGGGTTCAACGCCATACATTACGGTCTCAAAGTCACCAAGATCAGTAACACCCTCATACGCATGACGATTCATCATTACCGGCGGTTGAACTAAGGTATAGCCGCGCTGGCGAATAAAGTCAACTGCATAGATCTGTAGGGCCAACTCTAGTCTGGCTAGGTCGCCTTTAAGGAAATAAAATCTGCTGCCTGAAATCTTTGCAGCGCGCTTTAGGTCCACCCATTTATTCATCTCAATCAACTCATTGTGAGTACGTGGCACGAAATCGAACTGCGGCTTATCGCCAAACTTACTGTGTATTGTATTGCCAGATTCATCGACGCCAGCAGGTACTTGATCGTGCAGAATATTGGGGACCGACATGCGAATTTTATCTCGCTTAGCAAGCGCTTCTTGGGTCTGTTGTTCTAAGTCAGAAATTTCCACACCAAGTGAAGCAACCTCGGACAAAATCGCCTGCGCTTTTGCTTCATCACCAGACTTTTTCGCTTCACTTATGCCCTTTGCCGCAGTATTTTTCTTCTGTCTAAGCTGATTTGTCTGATGTTGTAAGTTTAGCCATAACTTGTCGAAATGGATAACTTGGTCGATTTTATCATGTGATAGCCCACGTTTGTCGTGATCTGCGCGAATTATTTGGTGGTTTTCTCTGAACAGATAAATATCTAGCATAACAGTCCCTCAGAGTGAAATCCCGAGATTGAATATCTCAGACCCCATGAATATCAACCCGCCTATTAGGTATCCAACAATTGCTCCTCCATTGAGAAGCGGTAAGCCGGCTTGCGCTTTGCCACGGGCAACGTATGTCATCAATGCTAGGTAGCCAAGTAATGAACCTGCAAGGGCAAACATTGCAATGGCAAATGAGTTATCGCTATCAAGCCATTGCACGGCAGACAGTACCAGCATTCCGGGGAATATGATGTCGCCTAGTCCCATAAATAATGCCTCACTATTTTTCTTCTTGGCCACTTTGTTATTCGACATCTGAGGCTTTTGTTGAGGTATTTCGACCTTGTCAACCATCCTCGTTTTCTCATGCTTAAATGAGTAGTCTTTGTCTTGCGGAGCGACCAATAATATTGGCAATTGTAGGCCAATCATTGTGTCTGCTAGTTCAAGCATGTGTTTTGAACGGTAAACTGCCCACGCGTCATACACTGCCGCCAAAATCATGAATATCATAATCAGACCGGGAACAAAAGCAACTCCAAGCATAACAATTACGCCAGCACCCACTAAAATTCCGACGGTATTAACCACGTACCATTCGCTGTGAACGTAGAGCAGAACCATTAGGAATAATGCAATAAAAACACCAACAAAAAATGGGATATCATACAGTTGCAACCCCTCCAATGTATACATATCATCAGTTATTATCCCGCTGCTAATGTCAGTTGAGGACACTGCATAGAACGAGTCGACAGAATCGGCGGAGGCAAATATACCATGAACGAACTCTTCACCAACATTGAACGAAATGCGATTCTTTAGCAGTTGGGTGTGCAGCCAATATGATTCCGCGTTTCCACTTATCAATAAATCAGTATATCCTGAGTCATCTAAATCAGTAATCTGGACCTGAACAACTGAATCAACCAAGCCGGCTACATTCATTTTATCCTGTAGAGTAAACTGATTTGTTATGGTCTTAGTTCCATCCCATTCCCATCCAGTGACATTGCCATTCGCCTCACCAACAATCAAAAATCCAGCCGAACCGAGGTTTTCAGAAATGTTAGTATCTGACCAGGGAGAATGACCAAAATCAGCAGCGGTGAGGGTTTCTTCAGTGAAATATTCAAATTCTATTGGCATTAACTCGTTAGTAAGTGATTCTTTGGTTTCCTTTAGGATCATTACCATCGCTGTTTTATCGGTAACCAGAAGCAGTCTGTCTTCAGAAATTTGGGTTGCTTCAATAAATCCACTACCGTAACTAATGTAACTAGGTAGCACCCAATGTGCTTGAGGGGGCAATAGTGCACCAGTATTAGGACTTATCACGTGGTAATACACCTCACCTGTTTTCGAGAAAATGAACACCCCATCCAGAGCCATTACTGCTAGGTCGCAACTGTAACCATTGGGCATGCCTGTCTGCAAAACACCCTGATCGTCTTGGTAATGGCACGGGAACACATTCTCGATGGCTCCAGATTGTGAATTTATTGTCCAAATCCATGCAGTATTGGTAAGTGTTAGGTAATTTTCCGACTCGACGACTCGCATGACCTCAAAGTCACCTGCTGGAAGCCGACTGAAATTGGTGGTCCATTCGGCCTGTTTGGCAGACAAAGAGGAGGGACTGTAGTATGATACTGAATCCTCCCAGTTTGTAAAATTGCCAATCAACTCATGGGTCAGAACCCCATCCATGCCTAAATCTGAAACATAATCTCCACCATACGAAAATGATTCTTGATAGTCAAATTCCTCAACCTCAAAATCAATAACCAACATATGCATCAACGGCACTGTAGTATACATCAATGCTATTGTCAGAACACCCATAATTCCATACTTAATTATCCACTCTTTCTTGTATCTGGCAAGAGCAATTACCACGGCGGTAAAAATGAAGATCATCACCAATTCAAGGAAAATAAATCTTACTTGAGTGGCACCTGCTTCACCAAAAGCATGCAGTTCAGCAACATCATACCATGGTCTGATATACAAAGCAAGAATAATTGTAATTATGAACATAAACACCATGCCGAACATGGAGGTCATCTGGTCTTTCATTAGCGCAATGACGCTGGTTTCTTGTACCAACTCTTGTTCTAACTGAACAAATTTAGCCTCGGCAGACTCAGGACTTGAACCAAGGACTTCTGCGTCGCTCATGTTTTGGCGTGTGTGCTCTATCTTTTGAGGCAATCGCTTTAGTCATCGATAGTTTCTAACCCTTGCCAAGGATTATGCCATGTTATCATGTGGCAATATTATGGGCAGTGATTCAACCGTCAGAGAATGGTTGGAGTCGACAAAAAAGAATGGCATGGCATTGGGATTGCATACTACCCAAACGATTCTTGATGAGCTTAATATTAATCTCAAAAAGACCACAATAATTCATGTTGCCGGCAGTAACGGAAAAGGAACATTATGTTCTCTGTTGAGTGCTAGTTTGACCCTGAATGGAGACTCAAATATCATGTTTTCATCGCCTCACCTCTGTCGCCTCGAGGAGCGAATAAGACTCGATGGAAAGCCAGTGAGTGTCGAAGAATTTGATTTATCTCTCCAAACAGTAAAATCTGTGGCAAAAAATCTTGCCATTATGCCAACATTTTTTGAAACAACATTTCTGTCAGCAATGGTATATTGCGCTAAGATCAAACCGAGGTTCTTGATTCTTGAAACCGGCTTAGGCGGTCGTCTGGATGCGACTAGATGTAGCCCTGCTGACATCTGTGTTTTGACCTCAATTACCACCGAACACACTAATGTCCTAGGTAGTGACATCTATCAAATCATTACCGAAAAAGCAGCGATAGCCAGACCTGGAAAACCAATTATTGTCCGTCATATGGGAATTAAATCATTTGAGGAAACAGTGAATTATTGTGCGGAAAGTTGTGCAGTTGAACTGCTTGACGAACCAAAAGATGCAGCAATTTGCCAATTTGTGAAGATACCTGAGGATGTTAATGCTCTGGATGAGGCGGAGGTATTAGCTAATGCTGTCTTTGAGTTGTTAACAATCGACACCGCAGTTGTATCCAAGGCCAAGAATAAATTAAACTGGCCTGCAAGAATGCAGATTATCGAACACAAATCTGGCCACAGATTAATACTTGACGCAGCACACAATCCCTCCGGCTTGGCTAGAGTCAAATCCCAACTAATTTTCTTAGCCAAGCAGCATAATAGTGCAGACAAATTGTGCCTCTTATTTGGCACCTCTCCACAAGAGGAGTTGGATAAGATGCTCAATCTGGTTAGGGAAATTTGTAGAAACTTCGCTTTCGTTGAAATATGCTTTACTAAACCCACTGGCGGTAGGTATCCGCCTATCGAACCAGAATATTTAGCCAGTTTTGATTGGCAGGATTTTGACGTAAAGATTTACTCCGACTGCAATGATGCAATAGCAACTATTCTTAGAAATGAGCCGGCTGATGTGGGTAATATTTTGTCGATTGGCTCACTATATCTTCAAGGTAACATCCTAAATTACCTTGGAAAAAATAGTGATGACGATCTCAGTTTGGTGCCGAAGCAATCAAATTTAAACGCATACAGGGACCAACGGTTGACATGAGCGAAAAATGGGATTTGAGATTTATCGAACTAGCGAAACACATTTCGCTTTGGAGCAAAGATCCCTCAACAAAGGTCGGCTGTGTTGTCGTGGGGGAGGACCGAGAAATTCGCTCGACTGGGTTCAACGGCTTTCCTAGGGGCATCGATGATAACGAAGAACGACTATTAGACCGTGAGAAAAAGTATCCACTGATTTGTCACGCCGAAGAGAATGCGATTATGCATGCAGCAAGGATTGGCGTTTCACTAAAAAACAGTACGGCATATGTTACATGGCCACCATGCTCTAGGTGCGCAAGATCACTGATACAGGCCGGAATAAAAGAAGTGGTATATCCTGACGGTGGAGAAATACCAGAACGCTGGAAAGAAGATTTCACCACCTCAAACGAGATGATGAAAGAAGCTGGTGTCAATGTTAGAAGTATTTAGAGAACAAATTCTAACCGCTTAATTGATTGATGAAAACCGCAAGGGGCTGTTATGGGCAGAGTGCTGACATCGATTGTTGTGTCAATGCTGTTACTGTTATCGGGGTGTATTGACCAACTTGACGTATTGAGCAATAATGACGATACTAATACTCAAGATGAGGTAGTTGAGCCCGAGCCAGAACCCGAACCAGAACCAGAGCCCGAGCCGGAGCCAGAACCCGAGCCGGAGCCAGAACCCGAGCCGGAGCCAGAGCCGGAGCCATTGCCTACAGAACCATGTAACGGCATGTTGATACTGTGTTTGAGAACATATGACAATGTGACTTTCCCGGAAACTCACAATGCCTTTGCAACCGAGGATGATGGCATCTACTACCCCGCCAGCAATCACAGAACTGGCTTCAATGCGCAGTGGTCTGCAGGTATGCGGGCATTCATGATTGATACTCACTATGATAATCTGAATGATAAAACGCTATCAGGCGTCAAATTATGCCATGGGAGTGATGACCGAGGATTTAGTCCGTGCGTTTATGGTAATGTTAGCGCAGAAAACTGGTTGTCCGAACTTAATAACGAAATGGATGATAACCCGCAGGATGTTGTCACTGTTCTTGTCGAAAACTATGTTTCAGCCGAGCACTTGGAGCAGGTTTTCATCGATTCGGGCCTAATGAACCGAGTATATTTGCATGAGGTCGGACAACCCTGGCCGACCCTTCAAGAAATGATTGACAATGAAACCAACCTGGTCGTGTTTTGGGAACAAGGCGATGATGATCGTCACCCTTGGATTCACGATTTTCTAAGCCACAGTTGGACCACAAATTATGGTGAAAGAAGTACGGCGGAGATGGACTGCGACGTTCACCGCGGCGATGGTAATCAGGCAGTTTATCACATGAACAACTGGTTGAGTAACCAGGCAGGTCTAGCAGACCCGACGCAGGCTGAGGAAGCAAATGACGTTGATTTTCTAGTTGAAAGAGCGAACGAGTGTTGGGCAGAGCATGGTAAACGTCCAACATTTATCGCCGTTGACTGGTGGGAGGAAGGTGATGTCGTGAGGGCTGCAGAACTAATCAATCTTCAAGATGAGGCGGAAAATTAACCCCAGAATCTACGAGTCCGAGCATACTCTATTTCCGCCAAGTGAATCGCTCGATACAGGCCTTCTCGGTTGTTGCGTGGAACTTTACGGAGTATCCTTTGGGCGGTGGCTTCACCAATCCCCCTACCCATCAAACATAGAATCGCTTCTTGGCCTCTGTTTTGAACCATCTCGGCATTCTTGATCATTCTGATGCGATCGGTGTCGTCATCTGATGCCACCCAATCTTTCAACATTGGTAGCAATCCTTCGCGCGTGCAAGCCAGCATCTTTCCTCCACACTTTACACATGTCTTAATGTCGGAAATATCATTATAACGGGCCACTCTAAACCTGCGAACACTGTTACATTTCAGACAGCATAAGACTGCTCGTTCGTTCTCCAATCGCAATTTAAGTCGTTCGCGAACTGCCGCATTATCCCAATTAGGCAACAACAAATCTTTGCTTGAGCGCCGAGACAAACCAATGGGACCTGCGGCGGCAACCTCTACTGATATTACTCCCGACCTGATAGCAGACAGTAAGTCTGCTGCACCTTGGATATCCATTTTCTCAAAAAATAATTTATCCAGAACTTCCTGCAACACAACTGTTCCACGATATTTTCTTATCAGGGCCTGAAGGTTTATTCTTCTAGGGTCTACCCCGTGCCGAATTATACCAAACGATTTACCAACCTCAGCAAATCGCCAGCGCAACTGTCTTGAATTTGGCAATGTAACACTCAATATCCCTTCTAGTGCATCCGGCGGGGTATCGTTTAGCCAGCCAATAAGGTCTTCAGGCGTAATGCCACTGGCTTGAATGCCAATTCTTGTCGATTCAATGATTAATCGACCCCAGTTACCCGATTTAGTCGATGCCAATGCTAGAAGTAAATGACCAATAGTTTCGTTGATTTTACTACCGTGACAGGAATTTATCATTATTGCATCATTTCTTTCCTCAATGGTAATTTTACTATCCGTGGGTAGGCTGCCCGACTTTTCCATGTGGTCGCCAATCTCCTCACTGAGCATACCTAATCCGTGCTCATTTATTGGATAGTCTGAGATCCGTAATTTCTCGCTGGCAAGAAGGTTATGCCGGTCAATGGAGTAGTTTGTTTGATTATCAAGGTCAATTACTCCCAAATCTTGTGCGATTAACTCCCTCAATTTACCAATTTCTCTCGCTACCTCGGCAGGAACCGGGGGCAGTTCACCTACCCATTGTGGCGCTTTCGCTTGGTCGGATGCTGGAACTACCAATAATTCCGATTTTTCTGGATCTGCATCAATTATCATCCATGTTCGTCCAGCAATTACAAACCTACGGACTGCACCATCCTCATCTTCCCCGGAATCATTCAACGACAAAACAAACGCTTCATCTACTGAGCCAATAGTCCGTCTTGTAACACTATCTCTAACCCGGTATGATTGCTTATCCGGTATCATTGAAAGATGCTTGCTTACCCAATCTCTAGTCCTCCCTGATACCGAAAACCAACCATTGGAATATCGCTCTGGCAATTTGACCTCAATCGTCTTGAGTTTTACGTCAATCTCTTCTTCAGGAGTCTTGAACAATGGCCTGCTTTCAGGGAAAATAATCGCCTTATTTTCGCTCATCAATTTTGCCTCCTCATAGATAGTATTGGGCCAGCGGTACCATGGGACCTCACCCGGCTTTTCTGCGTATTTCAACAACCAATTATCTGCTAATACAGCTAAAATTTCGACAGTGTTTTGCCTCGTCCATCCGGCAAATTGCGGTGCTTGTTTGATTACTTCTGTCGCATCATCAATCGGAATCGCTTTGAAACTGTGCGCCATTAAAATCAGTTGATTGACCGCAACACAACGAGGATTATCGCGCCAGATAACTGGCTCTATTTCACCGCGCATTGCTCGTTGAGCAATAACTGCGGCTTCAGATAACTCATCGCAGTCCCAAGCGAAAATATTACCCCGGCCAATACCACCTAGCCGATGGTCTGCGCGTCCTACTCGCTGTAGCAATCGATCTACAGAACGCGGACTCTTGATTTGGATTATGCGGTTGATTAGCCCAATATCAATGCCTAACTCAAGACTCGAGGTACAAACTAGGCCAGAAACTTTACCGGATCGTAAACCGTCTTCCATCTCAATTCTTGTCTTGGTAGCTAAAGACCCGTGATGAACGCCAATTTCTAGACCTGGTGCCATTTTCTGCAGACGGTTGGCAATCGTCTCGGCGTCACTTCTGCTATTGACAAATAATAGACATGGTGCATCATGTTCGATTATTGATATTATCTGTCGGAAAATTGCGTGCGCCCTCGATGGTATCGCGTATTCAATGCCCCCTGTCTCATCCTCTGTTGTGGGAAATTCTGTCTCGACGACTATCTCCGTCACCCGCTTACCAGTTTCAATAATCGCCTCGCCATCTTCCGCTAACCATTCAGCAACTTGTTGTGGGTTACCAACGGTCGCAGATAATCCGATGCGCTGAACTTTTTGCCCCGATAGTGCCTCCATCCTTGCTAACCCAACAGAGAGTTGCCAGCCTCGTTCACTTGCGGCAAGATCATGCACCTCATCAACAATTACTGCTTTAACCGTAGTGAGCAGTTTTCGAAGATTTTTACCAGTAAACATTAGTTGAAATGTTTCCGGTGTGGTTACTAAAATATGAGGCGGTCGCCTTACTTGTTTTGCCCGCTCCGATTGAGTGGTATCACCATGTCTTAAACCGACTCTCAGTCCGACTGAATCGGCAATCTCCTGCAATCTACGGTCTACGTCCCGATTCAGAGCCCGAAGGGGTGTTATGTAAAGCACTGACAGAGGCTGCCAGCCTTCTGAGATGCACCGGTGCAAGATTGGCAATATTGCTGATAGTGTCTTACCCGAGCCAGTGGGTGCAATTAGGAGGCGGCTGTTGCCCTTGATGATTTCTGGAATGGCTGAGTTTTGAATCGGGGTCGGTTGCCAATGTCTCGCAGTAAGCGCTTTTTGCAGATCATCATGCAGCAGAGAAAATACACCAGACATACTCTCCCCACCCTTGCGGTGTGTGGTCATACCAATCACTTTTGAGGATTTGTAGAGGCCACTGGAAACAAAACATCAAAGAACTCAAACCTGATACCATGGGACAAGCAATGGTGGAATTATGGGGTTCTTTGGAGATTTGTGGGCCAAGCAGCACGGTAGACAGCTTATGTTGAGCGCAACAGCTTTTGGCGCCTCGGCGATATTACTAATGGCTAGCATTTACCAATTAATGTTCTTGCAAAGCGACGCAGAATGGGGTGATTTTACCGGAGCAGCCATTGGCATGATAGTAGTGTCAAGCGCGATTTTAATTATCGCAACGCCTGAATTTCTCAACCTTAGAGGCTATGTCAACTTGCTGGCAGAACTCAAAGAAATTGAATCTACCTCAGAATTGAAAAGGCGCAAATCTGAAGGGGACGAAGCAGCGAAAATTCTCGGTGCCGGCCATGCAGCTGCTTGGGAAGATTTCTTGGTTGAAAAAGGCCTCAAAAAGCGGAAATGAGGGGCCAGTTTGACTGATAGCCACCCGTTAAACAACCTGCTACGCGAAATGATTCTAGCAGTAGCAATGATCGTTTTTTTGGTCCTTGGTCTATGGGCCCATACAGGAACTATGCCGCCTTTGGTCGTAGTGGAATCCTCATCAATGATTCATGAAGAAAATGGTGAGGTCGGAAGCATTGACGCAGGAGACCTGATACTAGTTATGGATACGCCCTACGACAATATTGTAACTTTTGCTGAAGCGAGCGCCAAAGAAAACAACTATTTTGGCTACGAAACCCATGGTATGGCGGGTGATGTGATAATTTATCAAAAAAATGGCGATGCTGGGACCCCCATTATCCACCGAGCAATTCTACGAGTGGAACCAAGTCAGACTACCTCTCCTGACCGATTGGCTGGTGAAAATGCCAATAATTCTGCTCATTGTCCAAATGGGGGAACTTGGGATAGTGCTGTTAGAGACCTTGATGGAGAGATGGGAACATGCGTTTTGACATGGTCCGTGCCGGGAACCAATGTTACAGATTCTGAGACTGTTACAATAAAATTTGATGGCTACAGCGCAGGTTACTACGACTGCCAAAGATTTACCCATGCTAATGTTGAACCATTCCTTGTTGTGTGGAATTGGCAGCCGAAACACAGTGGAATCGTAACCCTCGGAGATAATAATCAATGTTCTGTAGACCAAGGCGGTCTTGTTGTTAATGGGTCCTCAGGCGTCCACAGTAGTTCCGGAGTTGCAGGACCCGTCAGAGAAGCATGGCTGGTTGGTGTTGCTGGAGGCGAGATACCATGGTTGGGTACTGTAAAGCTAATGCTCAGCGGTCCCAGTTCACCCGGCACCCAATATGTGCCCGGCTCATCTTTCTTATTCCTAGCATTGGTAATCGGTGGAATAATATTTGCACCAGTCGGACTTGAGGCAATCATCAAAAAAATAATGCAAGAGTCTCCTGAAATGTATCAGGCTAAATTGGAAACTGACTACTCTTCTGAAGAATAATCACTACGATTGGCTAGGGCGTCGTCCATACTCAAATCACCCTGCGCAACTAATATTGCCGCACTGCGCGAGATGGTGAATTCACCCATTGATTGTTTTCTGCTCTCAGCTTGTATGTATTTGATTTCGCCCTGAGTTGGAATAATGTCTCTTAATTGCCATATTCTTATGCCGCTTTGCGTGGCAATTCTCAATGCAGAAGTTGCATGATTATTACGAATTAAACCCGATGAGGTTTTGTGTTCATTTACTTGTTCAATATGCCAATTGTTTGAAACACAGTCATTGATGATTCGGTCTCTAATTAATGGTGCACCATCCCCAATTTTAATAGTAATACTCTCAAAGATAGCGATTTTACGGAGCTTGACGAGATTAGGCATCAGTTCATTGATTGAGGTTAACTGCATAATGCCACAAAATGCACCATCAACCAACCATGCGATGCCGGGGTAAGGACCTGGGTCAACTCCGATAATTAATGATACAGAGGATTGCGAGCCAGATAAATGATAAATTGCAGATAGAATTGCTGTATCGATAGAATCTATTTCTACCGGGATTGGCTTACCTACAGACGGATACTGAATTATTTCCGATGCTGATGCAAACCAAATAATGTCTTCACTCGGGACCGGTTTTTTGATGTCGATTACCACGAAGTCAAGGGATTTGGCACGAAGTTTTTCGATTAATTTGAATGACAGCCTGAAGTTATCAGTCCTAACCGCCAGTCGCCTCATGATACTCCCTCACTACGGTTAAACACAAACCTACCGAATCTGATTAAACTGACCAAACCGTTAGTATGTGTCGAAAGACTACCGAAGTAATCAAAAACGCTCGACATTGATTGACTCCTGTGAGCAGCAAGTACGAAAGAGAACTCCGGCAGGTTCTTGCTGGCCTAGAAAAAGGGGTAAATTCGATTATTAAATCCTGCACTGAACTTCAGAAGGCCAGAATGAAACTGATTGAAAAGCGACCTTTTCTGGTTGTCAGAGCCGCAGGCTCAGGAATCGAAGGCTCAGGTGATTTACTCGCCCTGCGCGGTGACATCTGTTTCCCTATTGAGGTAAAATCGTCCAAAGATGCAAAACTCTACCTTTCAGGAAGGACTGTCGAACAATATAATTCATTGGTTTATGAGGGAAACCGTTCTTCACTAATGCCACTTTACGCATATCGGCTAAAGGGCGTCCGTGGAGACTCTTGGCGTATTTTTCGCGTGAAAACCGAA
>DUKK01000197.1 GCA_013329355.1 Candidatus Poseidoniaceae archaeon
CGACAAGGTAATGATGTCGGAACTCAATATCGGAGTTGCATCATGCCTATTGACGATGAGCAACGAACAATCGCTGAGCAAAAAATCAATGAGATGCAACCGATTTTTAATCATAAAATCGTCACTACAATCGAAGAACCAATCAATTTCACAGTAGCTGAGGAGTATCATCATGATTACTATGCCAGAAATCCATATCAAGGATACTGCATGGCTGTAGTCGGACCGAAAATCTCCAAAATTCGCAAAAAATTTGCTCACCTCTATTAGGGTGAAATTCAATAGACGGCTACTACAGGCAGGTCCATGGTGAATAAGATACCAACGCCTCCAACACCCGTAAATGAACCCGTTCTTGGATACTTACCAGGTAGTCCAGAGCGTGCTGAACTCAAAGCTGAATTAGTCAGACAGAGTTCGAAAGTTGTTGAAATTCCTTGTATAATCAACGGAGTAGAAGTCTACACAGATAATGTTGTTGAACAAGTTATGCCCCATAATCACAGTCACGTGATAGCAAGAGTTCACCTAGCTGGAGAACAAGAAGTAAACGATGCAATAAATGCGGCACTATCAGCCCATCAGAGTTGGTCAACAATGCCATGGGATGCCAGGGCGGCAATATTTTTGAAAGCAAGTGAATTGCTCACAGGTAAGTATCGGGCCAAAATTAATGCTAGCACAATGATAAACCAGTCAAAAACCTGTCATCAGGCAGAGATTGACTCTGCTTGTGAATTGATTGACTTCTGGCGATTTAATGTTCAGTATGCACGGGAAATTTACGAGGATCTGCAACCACCAGTGTCACCATCTTCAATGTGGAATTCCAGTGAAGTACGCCCACTGGAAGGTTTCGTATTTTCTGTCACTCCGTTCAATTTCAGTAGCATTGCGGGCAACCTACCATCTTCAGCAGCAATTATGGGTAATACTGGGGTTTGGAAGCCGAGTCGCAATTCATACTTATCCAATTACTACTTAATGCGACTTATGATGGATGCTGGTTTACCCGATGGAGTGATTAATTTCATTCCAGGTAAAGCCAGTATGGTTGGTGATATATGCCTCTCACATCCTATGCTTGCAGGAATCCATTTCACTGGCTCAACCTCAGTGTTTAGACAAATGTGGAAGGATGTGGCAAACAATTTAGCCAATCTCCGATCATATCCGAGAATTGTTGGTGAAACCGGTGGTAAAGATTTCATTGTTGCGCATCCAAACTGCGATCAAAAGGCACTAACTGTGGCGCTAATTAGAGGTGCTTTCGAGTATCAGGGACAGAAATGTAGTGCAGCAAGTAGAGCCTACATACCGGAGTCTGTATGGAACGCAATTAGCGATGACTATGTAAGCGAAGTTAGCAAGATATCTGTTGGCGATCCAAAGGACTTCTCCAATTTCATGGGCGCAGTAATTGACCGAAAATCCTTCGATAACATCGTCGGTTACATTGACCGTGCCGTTCAGGATTCCGGCTGCGAAATCATCACTGGAGGTAAGTATGATGACTCAACTGGATATTTTGTTCACCCTACGACAATTCTGTGCTCAGATCCTAATTATGAAACCATGGCAGAGGAGATCTTTGGCCCGGTCTTATCAATTTACATCTACCCTGACCACGAGTTTCATGAAACCTTAGCCCTGTGTGATAACACCTCTGAATACGCCCTGACTGGGTCGATTTTTGCGGCTAATCGAGAAGACATTGAAGTTGCAATGGCGGCATTAAGGTATTCTGCGGGGAACTTCTACATCAACGATAAGCCAACTGGCGCAGTGGTCGGGCAACAACCATTTGGCGGGGCGCGTGGAAGTGGAACAAACGACAAAGCTGGCTCTCCACTGAACCTGCTAAGGTGGGTAAGTCCGCGGTCAATCAAGGAAACCTTCGCTCCGCCACATGATTGGACCTATGGTTTCCTAAATGAATGAAGGGGCAACTTCTTACTCTTGTCAACATGGTTAACAGATTCGGTAAGCACTCTTGGTTCAAATCCATTACTGACCAATGAAATAAGCCACCAGCCAAGGGAAAGCAAAGGCGTAGAAATCAGCATTACTAGGCATAGGAATACTATTACGTTACCCTGCGCAAGTTGCCATGAATACCAACTTGAAGCGATCATTGCAAAAACAAAAAACAACCTTGATGCCTCACTAGGTGTAGACCACCCACGATGGTCTTTCCTAGGAGCGAACAAAAATTCCATCACTCCCATGCCGTTAAGTTCTTGCCCGATGTTAAAAATGCCTGTTTGTGATTTTGATTCCGGAGTATTATTCAAATTAGACCCCTAGGGTCAACCCCGCAGTGATGATTGCTATGGCCGACTGCTGATTTTTCAGTGACGAGTGATGGGCGAACTGAGCGGGACAGAACATTCATTGTCAGGGAAAGTTATGCAGGGAGTTCCACAAACTAGATTGTCACCTGCACCACACAATCTATTTCTATCACAGAAATCATCACCTTGGAAAACGATTTTTTCAATGCTCACATCGGTGATGATTTTATTTTTCTTTGTCCAGATTTTTATCGTTGTTGTCTTCGGCTTTGTCGATGGAGATATGGACGGTGATTTGGGCCCAATGGACCCGCTTCTGGTAATCTTTGGAACCATTTGCTCGACCCCTTTCTTGCTGTTGTTCCTACTTGCTAGAAAACCAAAGTTAGCACACGTAGTCCGACTAAATATCAGTAATCAAGGCAGCAACGCCCATTACATTACACCAGGTACCCTAATCCAATCGACAAACCCGACCGTTTTACAGCATCACTTAATCCATAATACATCACCATTAGAGATGCCAAGTGTTCGCCAACTTTGGCTAATTTTTGTTATCGGCACTTTGGTTTCTAGTGTTTTTATGGCACCGATATTAGTTACAAGTGTCAACGCAGTTACGTTATTATTGTTTTTTATTGTCGCCCTCCCAGCATGGATAATTGGCTTCTCTACACCGGTATTTGCCTGGTGGTCAACCTCGAATGAGTATTTTGGCCTCAGTACGACTCGCAAACAGGGTGAATGGATGCTTGTTGCTGGTATGCTTTCAACACTACCGGCACTGCTGATAAATTCACTAATATCTCCAATAATTATCAACCTACTTGGACTCTCGGTCACCGACGAATATAGCCTTGGCTTTGGCATGATTTTGTTCCTGTCTGCGCCGATTGGTGAAGAGATCTCCAAAGCGCTGGCAGTGCTGTGTTTAGCCCGATTTATTGATTCTTCAAAACGGGGTTTTCAAATTGGTTTCTCCGTTGGTCTTGGCTTTGCATTGCTAGAAAACATGACATATATCCTAAACTCTTTACTCATTGGTGAAGGTGCTGCGATAAGCTTTGTTTTTACCGCAGTACTTCGGGCGATAGGTTCAATCCCCGGCCACGCTACTTGGACTGCCATTTCAGGTTATGCAATAGGCAAATATGTCGTTAATAGAAGGTCAAACAACCTAACTGAGAAAAGTTACACTGACACTAAATCATCATCAGACTCGCAATGGATTCTGTTTGACAATAAATCTGGACTACCGATAATTTCCTCCAAAACAAGAAAATTACCGAATTTACCATCATGGCTATCTGCTGGTCAGCAAAAGATGGTCAGAATAACCGGTAACCCTGTCATTGCTGTGGCAATTGCAATTATATTTCATGCAATTTGGAATGGTTCTCTGTGGTCTATTAGTGTATTAATGAAGGATTCTTCAATTATCGTTCAATTACTTACTAACATGACTATGATTTTCCTGTTAATTCTAATATTGTGGATTATTTTACGTCGATTAATTCCGTTTGCTCTGCTGACAGATTGACATAAACCGCCATAAGCGCTCTAAATGAGCATCAAACAGGGAAGCAAATTTAAGTTACGCTTGGTCTACTGTGACTGGGGAAAATCATGGATTACCTGATTGAGGGTATAAATCTGGGTAATATGATTGTCACCTCAATTGTGATGATTGTTCTGGTTGTTGCATCAACCAAAGCGAGAGTTTTGGATACCGCTGGTGTTACTGCCGCAGTGTTTATCGGACTGTTGGTCGGGCTTCTAGGACATTGGACTTGGTTACTCACTCTTCTCGCATTTTTGGTAGTTTCACACTTAGCAACAAAGTGGAAATTTGAGGATAAAAAAGCCAGAAATATGTCAGAAAGCGATGACGGTCATCGTGGATGGGTAAATGTGTTTGCTAATGGCGGCATACCAGCACTAATCGCTACGGGTGCATTTATGCTCGAGGAATGGGAGTTTGGTCTGTGGATGTTTGGTGCTGCAGTATCAGTCGCCGCAGCCGATACCTTTGCTAGCGAGTTTGGCTGTCTGGACGACAACGTGAGAATGATTACAACATTCAAAAAATGTGAACCCGGAATCAATGGTGGTTACTCAAAAACTGGTCAGATAGCCGCACTTGGTGGTGCCCTGATAATTGGTGTAATGACATTCTGTGCATGGTATGTTACCAACAACGACATAGCTGTAAGCGAGGGTATCTCTTTGACGGTTGCGGTGGTTGTTATCGGTTGGATTGGCTGCCAAATTGATAGTTTACTTGGTGCATGGTTTGAAAATCGTGGCTACCTCACGAAAGGTGGAGTTAATGCTTTAGCTATCACCTCTGGAATGTTGATTATGCTTGCATGGTTAAATTATTGATAACAAACAGGAGATACTTATTCAACTAACAACAACTCGAACAATCATGGCCAACCGGGCGATTAGCATAATTCTGTTAATTTTACTAGCCGGTGTGATCGCTGCTAGCACTGTAAGCGCCCAAGATGACTCATACAAACCCGGCTATATAGACTGGGAAGTAAACCCTGTAGAGCAGTTATTTGTTGAGGGGATGACTGAAACATCTGCTGTTTTGCAAAGAGAAAGGCCAGACCAAACCGAAGGTGGCATTAGTTTAGACCCATTATTCAATGGTGAAATATTCACCATACAAAGCCAACCAGTGCAGACCGGTTTTTCACAAACGGTGAAAATGACAGTTTTCTTTTCCGTATACCTAGACGATAATGTTGGTCCTGAAACCTGTTTCAGACAGCAGACTACGTCACTTCAACTTTCAGATGCCACAACAACTCTGACCTACACTGTCAGCCTAGGTGGGGAACAAATTTACCAAGAATCGGTTACTGAAATTGTCGACGAGATAACCTCTGGTCAAGCAATGAATTTCTCCGGTGCTGAAAATGAAATCAACATCACGGCAAATCCTGGGGACGTTTTTACCCTATCACTCACTGGGGTGCATAACTGCCTAGGATCGAGTGTGATGGTGCAGTGGGGCGGTGGTCCTGAACCACAAAACTCTGGTGGTATTATCATGATCGGCACCCTCTATCAACCAGAAATGCGGATGATTTTGGATGAAGCAAACATCGCTCATATTGAGTTTGAACCGTTAATGCCATGGGGTGCGACAGATATCAGGGATATCAAATGGGAAATTTGGGGCCCCCTGAAAGATTTCGAGAAAATCTCATTATCTAATGATAATAAATTGGAGGATTCTACTGGAAAAACGCTAACCGTTAGACAACTTAACGATAATGAATCAATCTGGACATGGTCAGGTAAGAAAGTACTTACTAATGGCGAATTGAACCTACAGATGTGTGTAAGAACCGTTTACGGAGATCTCAACAGCGAGTGCCACGCCTTCGGAATACTCCGTTTTGAGGTCGCAGCCGACGACAGCGGATTTCTCTCTGCGAAAATTTTCCTCACCCTTTCGGCATTAATCGCCTTACTAGCGTTTGTAGGCAATGCTTTCAATCAGGGTTTGCTAATACCAATTCCGATACTAAGCGCCTTAGCAGTTATGATGCTATTATTCGTCCCCACCGCTTTTAGCCAGAATAATTTGGGAGCCGATGCCGCAATTTATGACAATACCAGAATTCCAAATGCTGAATTGTTTGATGAAAATGGTGAATCGGTCAGTATAAGAGATTTATTCGACGGCAGAGATGCAATGATAATCGGTGTTGGTTTGCCTGCATCTGAAAACCTCATCGAACAATCTAACCAGTTTAATGAAACCATCAACCGCTACGGTGACGATGTTGCAGTTATCCATGTGCTTAGCGGCATGGAGCCGATGAGTTCAGATATAGTTCAAATGCGCCAACAACTCAACACCTCATGGCCAATATTGATTGACCAAAACGAACAATTCGCATCTACCCTACCTGATGGCGTATCAGATTCCGTGGTAATTATTGACAAAGCAATGCATGTCACATATTCGAAAACCCCTGTAGCCTATGCTGATGATATCAGTGAGGCAATTGACGAGATTCCTGCTGGTGGACCACAAAACCTTGGCGCCTACTTTGCTCTACTCGTTGGACCTGGCCTATTCTTGTTCTTCATCGCCTTGCCTAGAGAAGGTTGGACGCCACCAGATGAGCCACTGCCTCCCGGCTCATTGTGGGCATCAATAATAGGTGCAGGAGCGGCTGGTATCCTGTTGGTTAATATCCCCGTTCTCATCGCAACGATTTTACCTCTAGGGACAGGTTTGTTGTTCTATCTAGACATTGTAATGATGTTATGGTTCGTCGAAATGGCATTCTTCACGGCTAAGAATGGTAAACCGTTTGAAGCCGCAGTGTTAGGAAAACTTATTCACGGCCTTTACCCAAAATACTTCCAAGATTGGCGGCCACTAGAAGACATGGAACGAGATTTGCTGATTGGCATATGGTTCGGATGGTTTGGTCTGCTAGCCTTCCCAGCACTATTCCCGCAAGCGATTGGCGCCGCAGTATTAAGCGGCATCGGCGGAATTCTCAGGTCTATTTTGTCGCTGGTGTTAATACTCGCTTTGGGCGGGTTGGCCGTACTCTCATTAAGAATAATTGCCGCCGGCGGTGGACCTATATCTCGCTTATTCGGTAGGTTCGGGGCTGAGTCATTCACTCAATTCGTCGGATGGTTAACATTACCATTAGCCATCTGGGTGACAATAAACGCAATTCTGACCAGCATGAATGCCGGACTGCTGTGAAAACTTTTACAATCGTAAAAGTCAATTGCAGAAATATGCCTCCCTATGTCAAGGAATGGAGTCTAACTAGAAGAAAGATGTTCAGCAATTGTGCCCGGCGGTTCGCCATCAAATATCTCACTGACAGATATCGTGAGTTGAACAAAAATTACCCAACAAAAAGACTCTCGTCATGGGATTTAATGATACTCTCAACTCGACAGGTGTTTTTTCAGTGGTTGGAGGATCTGCAT